>DAOWML010000059.1 GCA_030643125.1 Bacteroidales bacterium | reverse complement strand
TACCTTTGTAGTTCAATTTACATTTAATCAATCTTTATGGAAAATTTTATTGTTTCTGCAAGAAAATACAGGCCGTCAACATTTCAATCTGTTGTTGGACAAGCTTCAATTACAACCACGTTAAAGAATGCTATAAAGAATAATCATCTTGCTCAGGCTTATTTATTTTGTGGACCAAGAGGAGTTGGGAAAACTACTTGTGCCAGAATATTTGCAAAAACAATAAACTGTAAAAATCTTGACGAAAATGTTGAACCTTGTAATAATTGTGAGTCGTGTGAGTCTTTTAGTCAAAACAGATCATACAATATTCACGAGTTGGATGCGGCATCGAATAACTCAGTAGAGGATATTCGAAATCTTATAGAACAAGTCAGAATACCTCCTCAGGTTGGGAAATATAGTATATATATTATTGATGAGGTTCATATGTTGTCATCACAGGCATTTAATGCTTTTCTTAAAACACTGGAAGAGCCACCGGCTCATGCAATATTTATTTTAGCTACAACTGAAAAACATAAAATTATCCCTACCATTTTATCGAGATGCCAGATTTTTGATTTTAATAGAATAAAAGTTGATGATACTGTTGATTATCTCGAATATATAGCTAAAAATGAAAATATAACTTATGAACTTGATGCATTGAACATAATTGCTCAGAAAGCTGATGGAGCAATGCGCGATGCATTATCAATTTTCGATCAGGTGGTTAGTTTTTCTGGTAATAATATTACATATCAAAGTGTTATTGAGAATCTTAATGTTCTTGATTACGATTATTATTTCAAAGTAACTGATGCTTTTCTGAAAAACGGTATTTCAGAAACTCTATTGATTTTTAATGAGATTATAGAAAAAGGATTTGATGCACATCATTTTATAAATGGTTTAAGCGAGCATTTAAGAAATTTGCTTGTTTGTCGCGATGAAGTGACTTTGCAGCTTCTTGAAGTAGGAGCGAATATCCGTGAACGATATAAAGAACAAACGAAAACCTGTACTCCTGAATTTTTGTTTTCCACGCTTGAAATATCCAACAAATGCGATGTTTCATATCGATTAAGTAAAAATAAACGTTTGCATGTTGAACTAAGCCTAATTGAGTTGTGTAATATTACTGCCGAAAAAAAAAACTTTAATCAATTAAAAGAAGATACAGTTAAAACAAAAGCTAATAAGAATATTGTAAAGAAAAATATTGAACAACTAACAGAAGAAAAGAGGCCTGAGGAGAAAAAGATAAAGCCTGTAATTGTTAATAAACCTAAATCTTTTTCTACTTTTTCAATAAAAGAGAAATTAGATCAAACTTCTAAATCCAATATTGTTGAGGAACCTGAGTTTACAGAAGAAAGTGAAAAATTGAAGAAAAATCCCAATAATGATTTTACCGAAAAAGATCTTATAGACAAATGGCATCAATTCTCCGATAAGATGGGAGATAAGCCTAGAATATTTAACACCTTAACTTCCAAAGATCCTAAATTAGAAGAAAATCATGTTGTCAGTTTTTTAATTGATAATAATTTGCAAAAGGAAAAAATTAATGAGATTCGTAATGAATTGCTGTCTTTTTTAAAAACAGAATTGAAAAATTCGACTATTGATTTAAAATTAGTTATTACTGGTTTGGAGGAGGAAAATAATAAATTGTATACATCTGAAGATAAATTCAAACACATGCTTTCTAAAAATGAAGATCTGAATAAATTAAAGCAGGAGTTTAATTTAGATTTAGAATAATTTAACAATTTATGGTTAGTTTTGTAATTAAGAATGAATTTGATAATTAACTAAAACAAAAAACATTATGTTAGCAAAGAAAGTTGAGAAGATTTTAAATGAACAAATTGTAAAAGAAGGATATTCTTCTAATTTATACTTAGCAATGGCTTCCTGGGCTGATACAGAAGGTTATGCAGGAATTGCAAAATGGTTATTTGCCCAGGCCGAAGAGGAATTAATGCATATGATGAAGTTTGTTCATTTTATTAATGAACGTGGCGGACATGCAATTGTTCCTGCATTTGAACAACCACCTGCAAAATTTGAAGGTATTAAAAAATTATTTAATCAGGTTCTTGAACACGAGCAATATATTTCCGGGTCTATCAATGATATCGTTGCTCTTGTTATAAAAGAAAATGATTATGCAACTCATAACTGGATTCAATGGTTTGTAACGGAACAAATCGAAGAAGAATCATCTGTTCAAAATATTATCGATAAGCTAAATTTATTGGGTGATAAAAATATGTATATGTTCGATCGTGATATTATGAGCATAAGAGAATCTGAAGAATAAGAGAAATTCGAAATTTGTGATAAAGAAAAGCCCCGTAAATTGGGGCTTTTCCATTATTAATTACAGTTACATTTTAAATAAGTATTTGATTGAAATTCATGCATGCTTTTTCTTGTAAAATATTACATTTGTAGATTAATCTGAATTAAAATCTTAAACGATATAAATAATGAGCTTTATAAATAATGTTTTAACAAAATTTTTCGGTAATAAATCAGAGAAAGATCTAAAAGAAGTTACTCCAACCCTTGAAAAAATAAAGGAGGAGTATGAAAATATTGTCCCTTTATCGAATGATGATTTACGCCTGAAAACGAAAGAAGTAAAAAGGGAAATCGAAAATTATATAAAAGAAGAAACTGATAAAATAAAAACTCTTAAAGATAAAGCAGAAAGTGATGATGTAGATATTTTTGAAAAAGAAAATATTTATGATGAAATAGATAAAATCGAAAAAATAGTTGACGATAAACTTGAAACTAAGTTGAATGATGTTTTACCAACAGTCTTTTCAATTGTTAAAGAAACAGCCCGTCGTTTTAACGAAAATGAAATTATTGAAGTTACAGCAAACGATTTTGATAAAAATCTAGCAGCAGTTTATGAAAATGTAGAAATATCGGGAGATATTGCAAAATATCATAATTCATGGCTGGCAGGAGGAACTGAAATAAAATGGGAAATGGTTCATTATGATGTTCAGTTAATTGGTGGTGTTGTTTTGCATCAGGGAAGAATAGCGGAGATGGCTACTGGTGAAGGTAAAACATTGGTTGCAACTTTACCGGTGTTTCTGAATGCATTGACTGGTCGTGGTGTTCATATTGTAACTGTTAATGATTATCTCGCAAAACGTGACTCTGAATGGATGGGGCCGATTTTTCAATTCCATGGTTTATCAGTTGATTGTATTGATAAACACGAGCCAAACTCAGAATCACGCCGAAAAGCATATCTTGCTGATGTTACATATGGTACAAATAACGAATTTGGTTTTGATTACCTGCGTGATAATATGGCAATCAATCCTGATGATTTGGTTCAAAGAAAACATAATTATGTAATTGTCGATGAGGTTGACTCAGTATTAATTGACGATGCTCGTACTCCTTTAATTATTTCCGGACCTATTCCAAAAGGCGATATACAATTGTTTGATGAGCTAAAACCTAAAGTTGAAATATTGATTGAAGCTCAGCGAAAATTAATGAACCAGGTTTTAGCTGAAGGTAGAAAAGAATTAAATGATGATAATAAAGAGAAAGCAGGATTTTTATTATTACAAGCATACAAGGGATTACCAAAGAGTAAAGCATTAATAAAATTATTATCCGAAGAAGGTAATAAATCTCTTATGCTTAAAACTGAAAATTTCTATATGCAGGATAATAGTAAGAATATGCATAAGGTTACCGATGATCTTTTCTTTATTAATGATGAACAGCATAATTCAATTGAGATGACTGATAAAGGTATAGACCTTATCACATCAAAATCTGATGATTCAGCATTCTTTATTTTACCTGACATAGGTTCTGAAATTGCTGAACTTGAAAAATCTAATTTAAAAGAATCTGAAAAATTATCTAAAAAAGATAAAATGCTTCAGGATTATGCAATTAAATCTGAACGTATTCATACTATAAACCAGTTACTTAAAGCATATGCATTGTTCGAAAAAGATGTCGAATATGTTTTAATGGATAATAAAGTTAAAATTGTTGATGAACAGACAGGCCGTATTATGGAAGGCCGTAGATATTCAGACGGTTTGCATCAGGCAATTGAAGCCAAGGAGCGTGTTAAAGTTGAAGCAGCCACACAAACTTTTGCAACTATTACATTGCAGAACTATTTTAGAATGTATCATAAACTTTCGGGTATGACTGGTACGGCTGAGACAGAAGCAGGAGAATTATGGGATATTTATAAATTGGATGTTGTGGTTATTCCTACAAACAGGCCTATAGTGCGAAACGATGAAGAAGATTTAGTATATAAAACCAAGCGTGAAAAATACAATGCCGTTGCTAATGAAATTTCTGACTTAATTAATAATGGGCGTCCTGTACTTGTAGGTACAACTTCTGTTGAAATTTCGGAGTTATTAAGCAGGATGCTTAAGATAAAAGGAATTAAACATAACGTACTTAATGCTAAACTACACCAACGAGAAGCTGATATTGTTGCTGAAGCCGGTAAATCAAAAACAGTTACTATTGCTACTAACATGGCTGGTCGTGGAACAGATATTAAACTTACGCAAGAAGTTAAGGAAGCTGGTGGTTTAGCTATTGTTGGTACCGAACGCCATGAGTCACGTCGTGTTGACCGCCAGTTACGTGGTCGTGCCGGACGTCAGGGAGACCCGGGATCATCGCAATTTTTTGCTTCTCTTGAAGATGAATTAATGCGTTTATTTGGCTCTGATAGAATTGCAGGAATTATGGACCGTCTTGGATTAAAGGAAGGTGAGGTTATTCAGCATTCAATGATCTCAAAATCGATTGAAAGAGCACAGAAAAAAGTTGAAGAAAATAACTTTGGTATTCGTAAACGATTATTGGAATACGATGATGTAATGAATTCGCAACGTGAGGTTATTTACAGAAAACGCCGAAATGCTCTATATGGAGAACGGTTAAGTGTTGATATTGCCAACATGATGTCGGATGTATGTGAGAGTATTATAGCAGAACATCAGGATAATGGAGATTTTGAAGGATTCAAATTTGAATTATTACGAACACTTTCTGTAGAATCTCCATTTACGGAAGAAAAATTTCTGAAGGAAAATGCAAATGAATTAAACGAAGAACTGTATAAACTGGTTTTAGAAACTTACAAGCGTAAAGAAGAAGGTATTGCTAAACAGGCGTATCCTGTCATTAAAGATGTATACGAAAAGAGCGGACATACTTATGAGAATATTGTTGTTCCTATTACCGATGGTGTTAAAACACTTCAGGTTATTACAAATCTTGAAAAATCATACAAAACCGAAGGGCGTGATTTAGTAAAATCATATCAAAAATCTGCAATATTAGCTCATATAGGTGAATCGTGGAAAGAACACTTGCGTGAGCTTGATGACCTGAAACAATCTGTCCAGGCTGCATCTTACGAACAAAAAGATCCATTATTGATTTATAAATTTGAATCGTTTGAGTTATTTAAAACTATGATTGATAAGGTTAATCGCGATGTTGTTGCAACTCTTGTAAAAGGATATATACCTATTCAGGATCCGGATAAAGTTCGGGAGGCACAGCAACGTCGTAGAACTGATTATAGTAATTTACAGACAAGTCGGCCTGATCAGGCAACAGGTGGAGACGAAGAAAAAAAACAAAAAGCTCAACCTGTTAGAGTTGAGAAAAAAGTTGGTAGAAATGATCCCTGTCCTTGTGGTAGTGGTAAAAAATATAAAAATTGTCACGGCAGAGCACAAGCCGAAGCGTAAATAAAATTTAAATTTTATAGCGAAAAGCATTATATAATTGAAATTTCCGGTTTACTGTAATAATGATCCTTTTTCCAGAAACGTAACATAAAATCAAGATTGTTTAGTAGAACTTTATTATCTGATTCCCCGGGAAACTTAAAATCCAGATCGTAATTTTCAACTAAATATTTAATAAAATCGCTACTATATTGATTTGATATAAGCAAATTTAAAATGTTATCCTGAGGAATTTTTTTATTGTAAAAAGTATTATTAGGTGCTGGTATAATTTCATTAAATCCTACAATTATTTCAATGCCCGAATTTTTATTAAAAAATACTAATCCTCCACTATCTGTTTTAAGAATGCCCTGATCCGGTTCCTCTTTAAGATAACCTTTCTTTTTCACTCTTTGCTTTGCTTTTTTTAGCTCTTTTTCAGATAAATTTAACGATTGGTTAAAGAATGTTACGGAATTATACATAAAATCATTTATTTCATCAGAATTTTTAAGGAAGGCGATGGGCTGGTTATTGTTAAATCTTAAAAAGGATTCATACTGTAATTTTAAATTTTCAAGTTGTTTATCAAAATTATCTTCATAAAATAACATCCTGCTTTTAAAAGAATTTTTTTCATCTAAAAGTAAATCTGCACTATATTCAAAACTTGCATAAGTTCCGGAAAACCACCATTCGTTTTTCCATTTTACTATACTGATAAGGACCATTGTTTCTTTTTCCGAAAAATCAGAAGGTAGATCAAATGATTTTTTTGTAAGATCAATAATTTTATCAGTAGCCAAATGTTGAAGGTAGATGTAATTATTATCTTGTTTTAAATATAGAAAATGCCCGGTTTTTCTGTTACCAATATTTAATAAATCATTAAATAATTTATGGTTTTCACCTAAAACATGTGCATACCAATCTTTGCCTTTTAATGCAAGCAAAGAAGTTGTTTTGTTTATAATGTATGAATCGTTAATATTGTACAAATATGATTCATAATTTCTTATGGAGTCCTCATCATCAATGGATTCAATGAAATCAATTTTTTCAAGTTCACAATTTTTCCGGTTAAAATGAAAAAGATATGAATCAAGAACTAACCATTCAGTCTTTAAACGTACTGCATAATAATCATCTTCATTATCAGGTATATTAATGAATTCTTTTAAATTATTATTCTCCGGGGCATATTCATATTCTTTATCGAAAATTTCAAAAATACTTAATCCTAAAAGTTTGATATGTATAGCTTCCGGCAAGAATATTTTTTCATCGTAAAAGGTATTACTTAAATAGTACCAGATTAAAAAGCAAACATCTTCAAAGTTAATTTCATCATGAAAATATTCATCTAATTGATAAAATGGAAGATATTTCTGATATAACTTCATGTGTTGACCGGTAAAAGATTGCCATATTGAAGTTTCAGAAATGATATCTTCGAAATAACAAACAAGGAAACAACTGAATAAATTAATTTCTTCTTCTGATAAGTATTTTGTTATTTCTTCAGACTCATCTGAAATTAAGATTTTATGAACTTTTTTGCAGAGATCAAAATAATAATAATCACTTCTTTGAGGTTTATCGTAGGGATGAAACAGCATCCAATGTTTAAATAGTATTTTCATTTTAGCTTAAATCTAATTTATTGTTTATTTACTTGATATTGTATGATAAGCATGAAAAAGAGTTTTTCCCTTTTCTCCTTTAAATCCAAAAGTTTGATTTTTGCTTCCAAGTTGTGGCGAGATGGTTTTAAGAGTAATATTATTTAATCCTTTTTCCAGTGGAATACGTGCATAAGAAATGGAGTAGGGCAGTGTTTGCCAGTTTCGGGTATCGGCTTTTTCTGTAACAGTATTAATAATATTTATTAAAGTACCTAATCCTTCATCTTGCTCATCGGCGAGTGCTTCTAAAGCTTTTTTAGTAGCAAGCCGCATTATTGCAGATGCCATTTCACGAACCATCCTGTCTTTTAATGTTTTAAACGCAATATCATTAATATCTTGCATAAGTTCTAAATTATATAAGCCTGAACCTGTAATTAATTGGGCTTTGTTAAATAAAGGCGTTCGTTCGATATATTTTGGAAAGGCAATCCTGAAAAAACGTAATTCTTCGAATGCTTTTTTTTCTGTGCTGGTTTTATTGCCGATATATAATGGAAAGGAAAGGTTGTGTTCGTCATTTACCATCGTAACATAACCTGTTTTCTGATTTGGAATTTTAACAAAATTTATTGATGTTTCCGTTTTATATGGACCAAAACCATTTAACCAGAAAAAGATCAACTCTCCATTTTCGTTAGGCCGATAATTAAATTTAAAATTAAATTTTTCTTCATAATAACTCACTTCATCATGAAATCCGGTTAAATATGCAGTTCTTAATATATCTTGTTTTAATTGTTCAGGTGTAGAAATATTGAAATATTTTTTATAATCAGTTTCGTAAACCTCAAGAGCGTTTCTATAGGCAATAAATGCATTATTATAATCTTTATTTGCTTCATAAATTACTCCCATTAAGTTATGAGCAAATGCATCGCGCTGATACCTGTTTTTATGATCTTTATATTTGTCGTTTAACTGATTTAGTTTGATGTTGATACGTTTACACTCTACAATAGCATCATCGTATTTACTTAATTGAATATAATTTAAAGCCATAAAATAATTAACCATAACAACTTCAAAATCTTCAGGTTTATATGGCTTAACATTCGGATTGGAAACTAAGGTCAGTACTTCAAGATAATAATTTCTAATATAATCTTCAATTACATTTTCGGCTATTGTAAAATAGCGATTGCTTTCATTGTAGTTTTGTAAAACCCATGAAACATAGCCTCTGTTCAAATAATATAAAAGTTTATTTTTACCCTCAGCGTCTTTTGTATTTTTATCTAACAAAGTATTGGCACTCTCAAAATTTCCTTGCGAAATATAATTTTGAAAATCAATATTTTTCGTATAATACGTTGCACAGCCAACAATTAAAACCGAAAATAATATTAGAAATATTTGTCGTTTATATTTTTTAATGATTTTCATCAAACTCACTAATTGCTGACATACTTTTTAATTTTCTTTTCTCCGATCCAAACTATTTCATTAGTTTCCAAATGAGATAATTCCAGGTTAATTTGATAATAAATAATTTTTTCCTTTTTATAAGTATCAACAATTGAACTGATAGTTCCTTGTAGCATATAATCAGCACCTAATTCTAAACCCCAGTTTTTAACTGTTTCAGAAGAAGCATAGTCTTGTTGTTCAACTCTTTCGGCTCTGAGTGCTTCTCTTTTATTTCCGGCCTGAACTAAACGAGCCGAGCCATCCTGAATTATAGCTCTTTCAATATTTTTAATAAATGTATTGGCATCGATATGTTCGTGACTTTTATTTTTAACCAGGCCAACAATTAGAATAGGACGTTTATTTGGATTTTGAGATTTATAATTATTAATCCAGTTATCGTTCAATAACTGTTTGATTAACTCATCGGAAACCATCCTGGAATCAGAATCGTTCCAGCGTCCGCTTAAATCAATAGTTTGATCGGTTTCAATGCGTTGTACTTGTCTTTTTGGAGCACATCCAAATGCTAAAATTGCGATTAAAAATACTGTGATTAGTTTGTGTAATTTTTTCATTATATCATTGATTTTTAAAAATAAAACGAATAATAACTAACAAATTTCAGACCATATTCAATAAATATTAAAAACTATATCAGGGAATGATAAGTAAAGCTAAAATCAACTGAAAGCTAACTTTTTATTTTACCGATTAATTCCTTAAGTTTTTGATGTGTTTTTTCACTTACATTAACAAGTGGTAACCTGAGGTTATTTTTTATGATACCCATTATATATAAAGCCTCTTTTATTCCGGC
>DAOWML010000086.1 GCA_030643125.1 Bacteroidales bacterium | reverse complement strand
TTGGATTTGTATATATTATTTAAGTGGGTATTATAAAGATATTTATAGAAAATCAAGATTAAAAGAACTTGCCCAAACATTTTTTACAATTTTATTGGGATCAATAATTATATTTTTCACATTATTACTTGACGACCAAGTGCTTAACTACAGGCATTATTATAAGTTATTTGCATCGCTTGTACTAATACAATTTGTACTCACGTATATTCCCAGATTAATAATTACTTCCATAACAAACTATAAGGTTCATAGTCGTAAAATCGGGTTTAATACTATTATACTTGGAGGAAATAGAAAGGCAGTAGAGATCTACCGTAAAATTGAAAGTCAGCCACGATCAGTTGGAAATATGTTTATTGGATTTATAAGTATTGTTGAAAAAGAAAAACACTTATTAGAAAAACATTTAAATAAACTAGGCAATTTAAAGGATATTAGGGAAATTATCGACAAGTTTAAGATAGAAGAAGTTATTATTGCTTTAGAATACACAGAACACAAAGAAATTGAAAAAATAATTAATTGTTTAGATGATAAAAACGTTGAGATTAAAGTCATTGCAAGTATGTACGATATATTGACTGGTAAAGTAAAAATGGCACATATTTACAGTACTCCGCTTATTCAAATTTCGCATAGATTAATACCCACATGGCAACAACAAGCTAAACAATTAATCGATATTAGCTTTTCTCTTTTTTCACTAATAGTTTTCTCTCCTATATTTATATTTCTTGCAATAGGTATAAAACTGACATCAAAAGGGCCTGTATTATACAGTCATGAACGAATTGGCCAATTTGGAAAACCTTTTACATTGTACAAATTCAGATCAATGTATACCGATGCCGAAAAAAATGGTCCTGCTTTATCTTCAAAAAGTGATCAAAGAATTACTCCTTTTGGTAAGTTTATGAGAAAAGCCAAACTTGATGAATTGCCAAATTTTTATAACGTTTTAAAAGGTGATATGTCATTGGTTGGACCGAGACCCGAAAGAAAATATTACATTGATCAAATCATAGCAAAGGCTCCTCATTACTTGCATCTACAGAAAATTAAACCGGGTATTACTTCCTGGGGCCAGGTTAAATATGGATATGCTGAAAATGTTGAACAAATGATAAACCGTCTTAAGTACGATATTCTCTATATCGAAAACATGTCGGTTTATGTTGATTTTAAAATAATGATTTACACCATTTTAATAATACTGAGAGGAAGACATATTTAGCCTGAGTTATTCTTACCATAGCACAAGACTGCAAATACTTGCCTGCTGGCAAGCAGGAATCTAAAATAAATATTAAAATCGGTCAACTCTATTTAGGGATTAACAAATAACGAATATCAAACAAGTCTGCCTACCGATCAGGCAGGGAATTATGAATTACAAAATCCTTCCGAAATAATTTAGGAGCAACCATCTTAAATCTAAAATCCCCGCCTGCCGGACGGGCAGGGTTAATCGGCGTTCGATATTAAAATCAACTAAAATTATAACACAAATAACACTAATCAGGTAATTAAAGGAAACCTTTTTAATACTTCATATACAGGTCCTTTAGGTGTAAGTTTGCTTTCATAAAATATTACTTCATTAATACTAAAATTTTGAATTTCGACTCCCTTGTATTTTTCAAGTACATTTTTGATTTTATCTTTGTTCTTAATAAATTTCATTCTGCCAATGGTTAGATGAGGCTTAAAATCTTTTTCTTCAATCTTAAATCCACACGAACTTATGACTTTATGAACTGCTAATTTAAGGTTCACAAGATTTTCTGATTGCCTGATTCCAAACCACAAAGTTTTAGGATTATAAATATTTTTAAAAACACCTACTCCTTCACAAATCAGATTAAACGATTTAATTTCCTCAAGATTATCGGTCAATTTATTGCCAATTTCATCAATAATGTTTTCATCGATATCGCCAATAAAAAATAAAGTAATATGTGTATTCCAATCTTCTACCCACTTTATTTTTTCATTTTTTAAAGCAAATTTAATATTTTGAATAAACTCAGCCGCTTGCCCTGATATTGGAGTTTTTATAGCGATAAATGTTCTTTTCATTGTATTCCTGACTTGAAATCAATGCAAAATAGATTTATATTTACAATAAATCAATAAAATATCGAAATTATAATCTATAAACTAAAAAACAACTATATCATGAAAAAAATTGCCGTTGTTTTAGCAGGAAACGGAGTCTTTGATGGAGCAGAAATCCACGAAGCGACACTTACATTATATTCAATCGAAAAAAATGGAGCCACTTATGAAATTTTTGCTCCAAATATCGATCAGCATCATGTAATAAATCATATTACAGGAGAAGAAATGCCGGAAAAAAGGAATGTTATGATCGAAGCTGCTCGAATTGCCCGGGGTAAGATAACTGATTTAGCAAAGTTTAAAGCTTCTGATTTTGATGCTTTAATTTTTCCCGGAGGTTTTGGTGTGGCTAAAAACCTTTGTTCTTTTGCTTTTGATGGAGTAGATTGTACCGTTAACCTGGATGTTGAAAAAGCAATCAGAAGTATGATTGAACAGAAAAAGCCTGTAGGTGCCCTTTGTATAGCACCTGTTCTATTAGCAAAAATATTAGGCAATGTTGAACTTACTATTGGTCAGGATAAAAACACAGCAGATGCAATAAAAAGTATGGGTGCAAAGCATAAGGACACCACACATGGAGAAGTTATTATTGATAAGAATTTCAAAATTGTTACTACACCTTGTTATATGCTAGATGCAAATATTAGTCAAATTGGAGATGGTGCAAATAATATTGTAAAAGCTATTTTGAATTTAACCTAAGGTAATTTAAGGAAATCTCTAATAGCTGTATTTTTCAATCAATGGTTAGAATAATGGGATTGTGGAATAATACTGTTTTCACAGTATCCCATTTTTTCAATATTCCAATATTCCTGAGTTTTTATAGATGCCATTAATAAAATAAAATGTCATATTGAAAAGTATCAGTATGACATTTTTAGTCTTTCCATTACTTTATGGTCTAACTTGATTTGCCCTGTTTCAATAAGTCTTACAACACGTTCAACCAGAAAATCATCGCCTTGTGGCTCATACTGCGACTTTAAATCAGATCCAAAAAGACGTGCTATAGCTTGCCAAAATACAGCCGAAATTGTTCCTCGTAATTCTTTTAATAATACATAGGAAGTATTTCCTGTTTCTCTGTCTATAAGTTTTAACAAAATCCTTCCTTGTGTAATAGTAAGTTTCTTTAGTTCTTTTCCAAATTCGTCCGTCAATTGCTTTTCAATAGTCTTAACATACTTTTTTTTCTCTTTTTCCGTAGTAAGGCTTTGAAATTCACTTTCCATTTGATCAAGCTTATTTTTGGCATATATCGCATAGGGATATGCTCTTTTTACATCTCTTATTAACTTTCTATATCGTCTGGCTCTGTATCTATTCTTAAAAATCAAACGTGGAAAAATAACCACTTCTTCAATACTAACATTAGGAATAGTGTCACCATCAATAATAACAGTCCGTGTAATAAAAAGAGTATCTTGCTCATCTTTCTCCTGCCCATAGCCGGTTGTGACAAGAGTTAAAAAAAATATCAATATTATTAAAATAAAACGAAACATTATATTTCACTAAACGTTCAACAGTAATTACGAATGAAAACTTAATTTGTTCTAAAATTAGTTAATTCAACTCATTTTCAATGTTAATAAATATGTTAAAAAATATGTTAAAAAATCTAGTAATGTTCAATTTGCATTTTTACATTGTAGAGTTTTTAAAGAAATTGTCTTTTAATCAATGAAAAACCAAACAAAAAATTCGAATACAAAATTACAATTCGAAAAACTTGACACCAAATTATTATTAAAAGCTACACAAGAATTATCTGCTGAAATATTTAAAGAAAATCTTTTTGCAAAAATTCTAAATCTTTCTACAGAATTATTAACTGCAACTAAAGCAATATTATTGCTTTATAAAGATAATTCCATAAAAATAAGAGCAATTAAGAATGAAATAATTCATGAACCTATTATTGTCGATTCCATGCCTTATGAAAATTCAAAAGATCTTTCTCATAAGGTAATTGAATCAGTTATAAAATCTAATACTTTTATTATTCTTAATAATGCCCAAAGCAAAGAATCATTAGCCTATACTAATTATTTTAAACACAATAATGTAAAATCCTTATTGTGTTATCCGATTATTTACCAAAAAAATCTTTTGGGAATATTGTACTTAGAAAATAATGTTATTGATGAAGTATTTTCTTCTATAAAACCTGAGATAATGGAAATTTTAATGGATCAAATTTCCATTTCATTAAAGAATGCAATTTTTTATTCTGAGATGGAAAAAAGGCTAACTGACAGAAATCATGAAATTGAACAACAAGTTGAAGAAAATGCTGTTCAAACAGAGCATTTAAAACTAATAAACAGAGATTTAGAAGAAAAAAATGTAAAGATAAATCAACAAAAAAGAGAAATACAAGAACAGTCCAGACAACTTGAGATTAAAAATCAAGAATTAGAAAAGCTATTTATTTCAACTCAAAAAACAGATAATTCCATTGTAATAGCAAATGCAAATGGAGAAATTGAATGGGTTAATGAAGGATTTAACAGAATGTATGGTTATTCCTTACCAGAATTTATTGAAGAAAAAGGATTAACTTTAATATCGGCAAGTTCATATCCACAAATAGAAGAAACTATTAATGAGATAATCAGAACAAAGAAATCTATCAGTTATAATACTCGGGGAAATAATAAATCGAATAACTCAATCTGGATGCGCACTACCGTAACCCCTATTATAGATGAAGAAGGAGAGATTTACAAGCTAGTAGCAATCGATTCAGATATTACCAAACTAAAAGAAGCCGAGGAAGAAATTGTAAAACAAAAAGAAGAGATCGAAGCGCAAATGGATTTTGCTAACGAACAAAAGAGACAAATACAACAACAAAATATTGAGCTTGAAAATCACCAAATCCACCTTGAAAAGATTGTAGAAAGAAGAACGGCACAATTAAAAATAGCAAAAGAGAAAGCAGAAGAATCAGATCGTTTAAAATCTTCATTCCTGGCAAATATGTCGCACGAAATTCGAACACCAATGAATGCAATTGTCGGTTTCTCTGAATTAATATCTGATGTGGAAACAGATCAGGATCAACGAAAAGAATTGGTTTCGCACTTGAATAGTAATTGTAATTCATTGCTTCATTTAATCGATGATATTATTGATATTGCCAGAATCGAAGCCGGGCAATTGCGTATTTTTAAACAAGATTGTTTTGTTAACCAAACTATTATTGAACTTTACGAATCGTTTAGTGAAACTGATTTAAAACAAATTAAAAACGTAGAACTGATCGTTGAAATGGAAAATATCGACGAAAACTTATCAATATTTACTGATCCTTATCGATTCAGACAGGTAATGAATAATTTAATAGGTAATGCTATTAAATTTACCGATCAGGGATATATTAAATTCGGATATCATATTTCGCCTAAAGGATTTGAAAACTATATCAGGTTTTTTGTTAAGGACACAGGAATTGGTTTGAATACAAAAGAACAAAAAGAAATTTTCGAACAGTTCAGGAAGATAGATTCAGAAGCAAATAACAAATTATACCGTGGAGCCGGATTGGGGTTGGCAATATCTAAAAACCTTATTAATGAGTTGGGTGGCGAAATATGGATTACATCTGAATCCGGAACAGGATCTACTTTTTATTTTACTCTCCCTTATATAAAAACAAACAAAAAATATAAACAGCTTGAGCCGGTAAATAAAAATTATAATTGGGAAAATAAAACTATTTTAATTGCTGAAGATGAAAAAAGTAATATTGAAATGATTAAACTGGTTCTACAAAAAACCAATGTAAATATTATTCATGTTCAAAACGGAAAAGATGCAATTAAGAAATGCAAAGAACTAAAAGAAATTGACCTGATATTATTAGATATTAAAATGCCTAAGCTTAATGGTTTAGATGCAACTCGTGAAATCCGCAAATTCAATAAAAAAATTCCAATAATTGCATTTACAGCTTATGCAATGCCTGCCGATCAACAAAAAGCCAGGAAAGCAGGATGTACCGACTTTATTGCTAAGCCTATTAAAAAAGACAAACTACTTGAGAAATTAGATCATTATCTTAACAAATAATTAAACATTCCATCATCTTTTATTGTAAATAGCAAGTAGTTATCTATTTTCGCATAAAATTATAATTACATGGATGAAAATGACAGAAATTATAGTAATGGTGAAATAACAGTTCGGTGGCAACCAGCTAAATGTATTCACTCGACCATTTGTTATTCAAAGCTCAGAAAAGTTTTTGATCCCGGGAAACGCCCGTGGGTTAACATGCAAGGAGCAAGTACAAATGAAATAATTGATATTGTTAACCAATGCCCAACAGATGCCTTAACATTTACAAAGGATAAAAACATTCAGGGAAAAGAAGTAAAAGCTGAGGTTGAGAAAAATGAAGATCCCTCTGCAAAGATTCAAATAATAGAAAATGGCCCTGCATTAATTTCGGGAAACTTTATAATTACAGATATTAATGGCAACAAACTAGCAAAAGCTAATAACATTGCGCTTTGCAGATGCGGGAAATCATCATCAATGCCCTTTTGTGATGGCACGCACAACACAATAGGATTTAAAGAAAACAGAGAATAAGTGAATAAAGTAATAAAACAACCTTCAAACCGACTTGTTAAATACCTTCTGGCTTCGCTTGGCCTGATTTCTTTATCTCTGGGTGTACTGGGAATTTTTTTACCCTTACTCCCAACAACCCCGTTTCTTCTTTTATCAGCAGTTTTATTTATGAAAAGTTCTAAAAGGCTTTATAACTGGCTAATGAATCACAAATATTTGGGAAAACATTTGCAGAACTATTTGTTACATAAAACAATATCGAAAAAATCTAAAATTTCTGCTCTATCATTATTGTGGATAGCTATTTTAGCTACTATAATTATGATTATTGATAAATTAATTATCAAAATATTACTTTTGGTAATAGCAATTGCTGTAACAATTCATATCTTATCTTTTAAATCAAATAAAGAAAAATGATAACAGTATTAGTTCTAATGACTTTTGGAATTCTGATCGGATGGTTTTTACATAAAAAAGAGAAAATCTTAAAAATATCATCTGAATTAACAAATTGGGCAATATACTTACTTTTGTTTTTATTAGGATTATCAGTAGGCACTAACGAAGAAATCCTGAATAACTTTCACAAAATTGGTTATCAATCTATTATGATTACTGTTTTTGCTGTACTTGGCAGTGTTTTGGTTTCATGGTTAACTTATATATTATTTTTTAAAAAGAATGAAAGGTAGCATAATTATATTATTCTTCTTTGTTATTGGCTTGTTTACCGGCATATACGATCTGTTGCCTGAACATTTTTTACAAAATGATTATAGCATGTATGCTTTATATGTATTAATGTTTTTAGTTGGAATTGGAATTGGCAGCAATAAAAAAACATTAAGTTTAATAAGATCAGTTAACTTTAAAATACTACTTGTTCCGTTATCTGTAATCACAGGAACATATATTGGAGTATCTGTTTTTTCCTTATTACAAGATAATTTAAGCCTGGTTGACTCTCTTGCAGTTGGCTCCGGATTCGGATATTACAGTTTATCAAGTGTTCTGATTTCAGAAGTTTCCGGTGATATGTTAGGTGTTATTGCATTGTTGTCGAACATAACACGTGAAATTATCACTTTGTTACTAACTCCTGTATTTGCACGATATTTTGGAAAACTTGCACCAATCTCATCAGGTGGCGCCACTGCTATGGACACAACACTTCCCGTAATTACAAAATATATTGGTTCTGATTATGCAATAATTTCAGTCTTTAGCGGAGTTGTTTTAACTATTCTTGTCCCGTTTCTAATTGCAATAAT
>DAOWML010000023.1 GCA_030643125.1 Bacteroidales bacterium | reverse complement strand
GGTGTTTTAGCCGGACCAGCATAATAAATTGGTTTATCTATTATGTATTGTGGTAATCCTTCGCCACTTTCGATGCGTTCTTTAAGTTTTGCATGTGCAATATCACGTCCAACAATAATGGTTCCATTTAATGATAATCTCGCTCCCACCGAATGTTTAGATAATTCGCCCAAAATGTTTTTCATTGGCTGATTCAGGTCAATAGTTACCGCTCCTTTTTCATCTGGTTTACGCATTTCTTCCGGAATAAATCTTCCCGGATTGTCTTCCATCTTTTCAATCCAGATACCGTCTTTGTTTATCTTAGCTTTTATGTTTCGATCGGCCGAACATGAAACTCCCATTCCAACAGGGCATGAAGCGCCATGTCTTGGTAAACGAACAATTCGTATATCCAATGCGAAGTGTTTGCCACCAAACTGAGCTCCTATTCCTAATTTATAAGCAGCCTTTAATATTTTTTTCTCTAATTCGATATCACGAAAAGCCTGACCCCCTTCATTCCCTTGAGTTGGTAAATTGTCGTAATATTTAGCAGATGCTAGTTTAACAGTTTTTAAATTTGTTTCGGCGGAAGTACCTCCTATAACAAATGCTACATGATAAGGTGGACAAGCCGCTGTTCCAAGTGACTTTAATTTCTCAATTAAAAAGCTCTCCAGTTTATCCGGATTTAATAGTGCTTTTGTTTGCTGAAAAAGGGCTGTTTTATTAGCTGACCCTCCTCCTTTTGCAACAAAAAGAAATTTATACTCATCCCCGTCAGTTGCGTGAATATCTATCTGAGCAGGTAGGTTCGTACCTGAATTTTTTTCTTTGTACATATCCAACGGGATGGTTTGCGAATATCGCAAACTTTCTTCTGTATATGTTTTATAAACTCCTTTTGAAAGAGCTTCTTCATCACCTCCACCAGTCCATACAAGTTGCCCTTTTTTAGCAATAATACTGGCAGTACCAGTATCCTGACAGAAAGGTAGTTTGCCTTTAACAGATACTTCAGCATTACGAATCATTGCCAAAGCAACAAATTTATCATTTTCGCTTGCATCAGCATCATATAAAATTGATGCTACCTGCTTAAGATGGCTGGTACGCAACATAAAGGAAGTATCTCTAAAAGCAGCATTAGCAAGTTTAGTGAGTCCTTCAGGTTCGACTTTTAAAATGGTTTTACCTTCAAACTGAGCAACTGAAATATGATTTTCGGTTAATAAATAATATTCAGATTCATCTTTTCCTAAAGGAAACGGTTCCTGATACTTAAATTCGGGAGTAGGCATAATACATTAATTTTTAGTTTGTACTTTATGATAAAATAGTTTGCAGACAATCAGGTAATTACCTATTACACAATTGTCTGTAAATAGAAGTGAAAAGATACGAAATTTAAAGCAAGGCGTCAATATGTTGTACAATATCTCCCAGAACAGCTTTGTCGTTTTTCACGATTATCGGACGTCTTATTAATTTAGGGTTTTCAACTAAAATCTTAATCCATTCTTTGCCTGAGAAATCTTTACCTTTATATTTTTGCCTATAATCAGCTTCCTGTGTTCTGATTATTTCCATAGGTTTTACTCCTAGTTTATTTAAAACATCCTCAAGACTTCTTTCTGAAAAAGGCTGATCTTTTAAATATTCAATAATTTCTGGTTTTATTCCTTTGTTTTCTAAATATTGTAAGCCTGCGCGACTTTTTCTGCATCTTGTATTATGGTAAATTTTTTATGACATGGGATTATATTTTTGTAATTTATTCACGAATAAGATGATATCACCGACAGCAAAATCTTTGACTGGATTATTTGAATAATGGAATATTGGAATTTATCTGTTCATCCATGCAAACAACAGCCATTTTAATCTATCAATTCAAAAATCTCATCCAACGATTTTTTCGATTTTGGTTGCAAATCTCTCAAAGCTTTGCCAACAGCGACAAACGCAATTAAATGATACGGACTCTTAATTGAAAGAATTTCTTCTAGAGCTTCTTTTGCCATCATTGGAGCACTTAACCAACAAGCACCATATCCTAAATCGACGGCCGATAATAAAATATTCTGAATTGCAGATCCTGCACTTTGCATATCAGGAAAATTACGCATTTTATTAATTTCATCATGGCTTAATTCCACTCCCTTTTCCAAAACAGATTCATAATCCTCCATGGCCATAGCAATTACAGCCGGTGCATTTTCAAAAAAAGTTGCAAACCATTCAACCTGCGATTTTACATTTTTCGATGCTATAGACTTATTTGAAGGAAGTTGCTTGATTTTCTCACTGACTTTTACGGCCATCTTCGATAAAACTTCTTTATTTGTAACAACATAGAATTTCCATGGTTGATAATTATTCACACTTGGAGCCAAACCTGCTCTGCGGACTAATTCTTTTAAATCTTCAACAGGAACTTTTTCGTCAGTAAAATTTCTGATACTGGTTCTCTTTTCAATTGATTGCTTTAAGTCCATAAGCTTTATTTTTGAAATTAAAGTTTAAATATAAGAATTTATTTGCCCAACAAATAATCTTTAAATTTGTTTCTGAAAACAAAATAAAAAAGCCTGAAATTTAAACAATCTCAGGCCTTATAATAGAAAATGTCTTTTTTTTAATGATTCTCTAAAAATGATATCATCGATTCAAAAATCAACATTCCGTCTGTATTTCCCAGTTCGTCATCAGCTCCACGTTCAGGATGCGGCATCATGCCAATTACATTCTTATTTGTATTGCAAATGCCGGCAATATTTTCAATAGAACCGTTAGGATTAGCTTCTGAAGTTATCTCTCCATGCTCGTTACAATATCTAAACAAAATTTGTCCATTCTGACGCATTTCCTGTAATGTTTCTTTTTTTGCAAAATATCTACCTTCGCCATGTGCAATAGGAATCATTAATGATTTTTGCTTATCGAGTTTTGCTGTAACACTACTTGAGTTATTATCAGGAACAATATAAATATTTTTACAAATAAATTTTTGATTATCATTATGCAATAATGCTCCCGGTAATAATCCGGTTTCGCAAAGAATCTGAAATCCGTTACAAACTCCGAATACAAAGCCACCATTATTTGCAAATTCTATTACTTTTTCCATTATTGGCGAATAACGGGCAATAGCTCCTGAACGAAGATAATCGCCATAAGAAAAACCTCCGGGTAAAACAATTGCATCAACACCTTGTAAATCGGTATTTTTATGCCAAAGTTCAACTACTTCGTGTTCCATAATATTACGCAGAACATAAATCATGTCCTGATCGCAATTTGAACCGGGAAAAATAACTACTCCAAATTTCATTAAAATATTTTTTGAAAATGACACTAAATTAATTGGTATACAACAAATTAACTTTCAAAAATTAATTTGATTTCCTCTCAAAGATATAATTATTTAATATCCTGAACAAATAATTAAATTCCGGTTTAAAACCGGAATAAAATAAATCTGTATTTTAGTGTAATCATTTTAAATTAACTATCATGAAAATCATAAAATTCATTCTAAAATTCGTAACCATAATTATTATTCTTTTTGTTCTATTTGTAGCATACGCGTCAATATCTGATTATAAACCAGAAACAATAGAATTAATATTTGAATCGGAAACACCAGACACAATTAATGTAAATAAAGGAATAAGCTTAATGATCTGGAATATTGGTTATTGTGGTTTAAGTGATGATATGGATTTTTTCTATGATGGTGGCAAGCAGGTTAGGACAAGTAAAGGAAATGTTTTTGAAAATTTTGATTTTGTAAAATCAACTTTAAAAAATAACGATAGTTTAGATTTTATTTTGCTTCAGGAAGTTGATCTGCATTCTAAAAGAAGTTATTATATAAATGAACTGGATAGTTTTACTCATATACTACAGGGTTTTTATAATTATTTTGGTAAAAACTACGATGTAACATTTGTTCCTTCTCCTGTAACAAATCCTTTGGGAAGAGTAAAATCCGGCTTAGTTAGTTTTACAAAATACAATCCAAAATCGGTAAAAAGATATTCATTCCCCGGTAATTATTCGTGGCCTGTAAAATTATTTATGCTTGACCGGTGCTTTTGGTTAACCGTTTTCCTACAAGCAATCAAAAAGAGATAATTATTATTAATACTCACAATTCTGCTTACGACGACGGTTCCCTGAAAAAACAACAAATGGAATATCTTAAAACTTTTTTACTGGATGAATTCAGTAAAGGGAATTACATTATAGTTGGAGGAGACTGGAATCAAAACCCTCCCGACATTGACTATACGGATATAAAAGAAAACTCTCCCACTAAAAGATTTGTCTTAAATCCTATAAATGTTGATTATTTACCTGAAAACTGGACATGGTTTTATGACCCCGAAACTCCGACAAACAGGTATTTAAATGCACCTTATCAAAAAGGAAAAACTATTACTCCTATCATAGATTTTTATCTTATATCGCCAAACATAATTCCTGTTAGTATAAAAACTCAAAATTTTGATTTTAAACATACCGACCATCAGTCCGTTACATGCAAAATGCTATTTAAATAAAGTTTAAGCTTTTTATTGCAAATATTATTGATTTTCTATACAACTTGCCCCTTCAAGCTTTAAAACTTATTAAAATCAGAGTTAATAATTCTTCCTTCATCAAAAAAAGATCTGTTAGGATCGTGAAAGAATACAGAATATCCGGAATTTTTCATATCTTTAATTCCATATATTGCTAATGTAGGTTTTGATTTGTCAAATTTCATTTTAAACTATTGGTTGGCAAATTTGTTTTTTATTTTAAAAGTAAATTAACTAGCCATATTTTTTTCAATATTGGTTAATTATCTATTTTTGCATTTTTAAAACAAACTATTTTAATAAATTAGCGTACTAAGTATATCACTTTTAAACTGAAAGCTCGGAATGATTCTATCAGATCAGGAAGTTCAATTTTTTGTAAACACTATTAAAAACTCTTCGGGTTATGATTTTAGTGAATATTCCGAAAAATCGCTAAAACGCCGTTTACAAAAAATACTTATTGATAACAATTCCGATCTTCTCGGCATAATCAACAAACTAAAAACAAATAAAAATTTTCTGGAAAAAACTGTAAAAGATATTACAGTAAATACAACAGAACTTTTTCGTGATCCGCAAATCTGGCAAACATTAAAATATCGAATCCTCCCTAAGTTTTCAGAAAACAGGAACATCAACATTTGGCATGCTGGCTGTTCTACAGGTCAGGAAGTTTATTCAATGATGATTTTATTAAATGAGCTTGGACTATTTGATAAAGCAAAAATTTTTGCCAGCGATTTAAATACCGATGCACTTGACGCTGCTAAAAAAGGAAATTATAAATATCGATTTAATATTGGATACCTTGATAATTTTGATAAAGTAATTAAGGAAAATCCGTTTAATTATGAAGAATATAACGATGTACCTTATTCAAAATACTTTAAAATAGATAAGGTAACTGATTCAATACAAATGAGTGATTTCCTCAGACAAAAACCTATTTTCAGGCAACATGATTTAGTACATGGAGGGGATCTGTATTTCGCAAAATTCGATCTTATATTGTGTAGAAATGTTATTATTTACTTTAAATACAGTTTGCAAAATAAAGTATTTAAACTTTTTCATGAACATCTTTACACAAATGGATATTTGGTTTTAGGTATGCATGAAACAATGCTCGGAGAAATTACATCGAGATTTGATAAACAAGGGCAAGCATACCGAAAAAAGTAACCGATGCTAAAAGTATTACAATGAATAGATACGAACTAGGCATAGTAGATACACGAAACATAATTAAAACATTGCAAGATGTTTATAATTATGATTTTAAAAATTATGCTCTTACTTTTTTTAAACGAAGAGTTGAGAAAATAATTACAAATCATAATTTAAAAGACGCAGATGGATTTATTAAAAAAATAGAAACAAATAAAGATTTTTTTGAGATATTTCTGCAGGAAATGTGTGTCGAAGATACCGAGATGTTTCGTGATCCTTCACTTTGGAGAGTTCTAAAAGAAGAATTATTCCCAAAAATTATTCATGGTGCAGCAAACTTCAAAATATGGTTCCCTGAAGTTTCTTCGGGCGAAGAATTATTCTCGACAGCTATCATACTTAAAAAATTAAATCTTTTAAAAAATGTTCAGCTTATTACATCAAGCATAAGCGAACTCGAAATTGAAAAAACAAAAAAAGGACTTTTCGATCCGAAAAAAATAGAAGTAAACAATCCGAATTTTAAACGTATTTTTAGCGAAGGCGAACTTTCTGATTTTTATACACACGAAAATGACACAGCTTATTGGGATACTTCTTTGATTGAGAATACCAAATTTATAAAACAAAACATTATATTTGATGATTATCCTAAAGGGGTAAAATTAGTATTGTTCCGAAATCAAATGATTTATTACAATCAAATTTTACAAGAACGATTTATTAAAATAATTTATAACAGTGTGGTTCCGGGCGGACATCTTATTATTGGAAACCACGAGAAGATTGATTATTGGAACTCAGATAAAGATTATACCTTGATTAGCAAGGCTGAAAGTATTTATAAAAAGAAATTATCATAAGATAAATGTACAAAGCAGTAGTAATAGGTGGATCTGCAGGAAGTTTTCAGGTAATCACAAAAATTTTAAGTTCATTACCTAAAAATTTCCCTTTACCGGTATTGTTATGTTTGCACAGATTAAAACATGTGCGTTCAGGCTTTGTTGAAGCTTTGTCTATTAAATCTACCATTCCAATTGTTGAACCTTATGATAAAGAAACGATAAAACCCGGAAAAGGATATCTTGCTCCTTCAAATTATCACATGTATGTTGAATTAAATAAACGAATTGCTCTATCGACAGAAGAACCAGTGAATCACTCAAGACCATCGATTGATCTTACTTTTGAAACAGCAGCTCAAGCTTATCGCGATAAATTAGTTGGAATCATATTATCAGGAGCAAATCGTGATGGAGCATATGGATTAAAAAAATTAAAACACGCAGGAGGATTAGCAATTGTACAAGATCCAAACGAATGCCAGGTCAAAACGATGACCGAAGCATCGCTAAAACTAACAACTGTAGATCATATATTTACAACAGAACAAATTATCAGTTTTTTATTAAAGTTAAAATGATAATTATTGATGAAGACCAGTAGAATATATAAAACATTAGCATTTTTAGCCATTATCGCTGAACTTATAATATTTTTTGTGCTTTTCGGAAAGATTCAAAATTTATTGTTAGACTATAATATTTCGGGAAATCAACTGCCGATATATGTATTATTAATTTTTGCTGTTATTATTGTTGTTTTTCTTTTTATACTTTCTATTTTAACTTCACATGAAAAAATTTCAGAAGAAAAATACATAAAAAAAGAGAGCAATCTGCTTGATGAAAATTCAAAGCAAAAAGAAGTTTCTGAAATACAAGATGATGAAGAATTAATTGATATTGAAAATTATATAAACAAAATTTTACCAAAAGACAATTCCAAATTAGACCTGGAAAAATATACGGAAAAATTATTGTCAAATATTGCAAAAGAATTTGATGTAGTACAAGGCCTGTTTTTTGTTAAAGAAAAAAAATCTGATATTTTTAATATCGCAGGTAAATATGCTTACTTTGGTGATGAAGAACCCAAAAGCTTTAATTTGAGTGAAACATTATCCGGTCAGGTAGCAAAAAACAAAACCGCATTAAATCTAAAAGAAATTCCTGAAAACTATGTTACAATATTATCAGGACTTGGAAGTAGTTCTCCAAATCATTTAATAATTATTCCGATTATCCTGGAAGATAAAACGATAGCAATTATAGAGCTAGCTTCTTTTAAAGAATTTAAACGTAACTTTAGCGATTTGCTCGAAAGAATGTCAGATCAAATTGGAAAAACTTTAATAAAATATTAAATTATTATCCCTGTATATGACTGTTAAGAAACAGAAAAATAAATTAAGTGCAATCTCCTATAATGATATAATTATTGGTGTAGGAACATCTCTTTTATTTCTTTTCATTTCGTGGATGATAGATATTTTAAACAATAACTTAGGTGTCTCTTTAAATACAATCGCCGATATCCATAGGAACAATCCTATACACTGGTTAATAGATATCCTTCCTTTTATTGTTGGCATAGTAATTTATTTCTCAATTAGAAAAAGGGAAAAAGATAAAGCAGCTTTTGAAAAAATAATTGACCAACGAAATCAGGATATTAATAGAAATGCAAGATTTGCCAAAAAAATTGGAGAAGGTATTTACGATGACCATGATGATTTAGTTGACGAAGATGATATAATTGGCAGATCGCTAATTGTTATGCGCGACAATTTACTTTCAAATAACAAAAAAGAAAAAGAACAAAACTGGATATCTGAAGGAAAAGATCTAATTTACAGTATTCTTCGTATGCACAACAATATAGATAAATTGGCATACGAAGTAATCATTAAGTTAATAAAGTATATTAACGTAATACAAGGCTCTTTTTATATTTATGATGAGGAAGAACGTAAGCTTATTAACCTTGCAACTTATGCTTACAACAGAAGAAGATTTGTAAATCAGAAATTTAAAATTGGAGAGGGCTTAATTGGACAGTGTGCATACGAACAAGATATAGTTTATCGTACCGAAATACCTGACAACTATGCGACAATCACATCCGGGATATTAGGAAATAAAAAACCTTCAAGTATTCTAATCGTTCCTTTAATTACAGAGGAAAAATTACAGGGAATAATTGAGTTTGCTTCAATTGAAAACAAGTTCCAAGCACTAACAATCAAGTTTTTAAAAGAATTAGGAGAGATTATAGCTCGTACTCTCTACAACTTAAGAATGAACCAGAAAACTGAAAAGCTGCTTCAGGAATCTCAGCAAATGACCGAGGAACTTAAAGAAAACGAAGAAGAACTTCGTCAGAATGCTGAAGAAATGCGTTCTACTCAGGAGGAACTTGAAATTTCAAACAAGAATCTCGAAACTCAAATAAAAGAAGTTGAGAATGCTCAAAAACGTTTACATTCATTGCTACAAAATGCATCTGAGGTTATCTCAATTTATGATAATGAAATAAAACTAAAATATCAAAGCCCCTCGGTAACAAAAATCCTTGGATACACACCTGACGAAATGATGAGTGGTAAAGACATGGACCGACTGACTGCCAAAGGCGAAGCAGCCATGAAAGAAATGTTTGAACAACTATTAGAAGACCAGCATACACCACGAACTATTCAATATACATACATTAAAAAAGATGGTAAGAAAATTCATATCGAAACAACAGGAAGAAACTTACTTAATGATCCTGCAATAAATGGTATTATATTAAATTCTCAGGATATAACAGAGAGAAAAAGAGCTGAGAAAGAAGAAAGAATGAAAAGTAAAATGCAATCTCTTTCTGAAAACAGTCCCGACTTAATACTTCGAATGAATACTAAAGGTCAGTTCTTTTACGCAAATCCAATGGTTGACGATTATATCGGTGTTAAATCAAAAGATATAATAAATGGAAGAATTGATGAATTAAATATTGAACCATCATTAGTTGAATTCTTTAAAGATTCTATAAAACAAATCAGAAAAACCAACCAGAAATTAAACCAGGAAATAGCCATGTCCACGGCTAAACTTGGTGAAAGGATAATGAATTACAATGCGATCCCTGAATTTAATGAAAATGAACTTGAAACTGTTTTGTTTGTAGGTCATGATATAACGGAGGCAAAACAAATTGAGCTTGAAATAAAAGACAAAAACAAGAAAATTAATGAGAGCATAAATTATGCTCAGCGTATTCAGTCTTCAATACTTCCAAGCACAACAATTATTCAGGAGTATCTGCCTAAATCATTCATTTTTTATCTCCCTCGCGATGTTGTAAGTGGTGATTTTCCATGGTTCTTTAAAAAAGATGACATCTTATATATTTCTGCTGTTGACTGTACCGGACATGGCGTGCCTGGAGCACTTTTATCATTTATTGGATATTTCTTACTTAACAATATAGTCGATCACGATGTAAATTATTCAGCAGGTCAAATCCTGGATAAATTGCATTTTGGTGTTAGGAGCACATTAAAACAGGACAGAATTGATGCTGACGCACGTGATGGAATGGATATTGCCTTTTGCCGGATTAATTTAAAAAAGAAAGAATTACAATATTCCGGCGCACATCGTCCTCTTTATCTTTTAAGAAATGGAGAATTGTTAGAATATAAGGGAAACCGAAAAGCTATTGGAGGAATTCCTCACAGAAAAAAAGCAGAAAAAGATTTTGTAAATTATGCCATTGAAATAATTAAAGGAGACAAATTATTTATTTTCTCAGACGGAATGCCTGATCAAGTGGGTGGTGCCGAAGGAAGAAAATATTCTCCTCAACGTATCCGATCTATTATTGTTGAAAACAAAGATCTTGACATGCAACAATATGAAAGTTTATTTTCAACAGATTTTAAAAAATGGAAAGGTAAGAGCAAACAGATTGATGATGTGTTATTAATTGGAATAGAATTTTAATTTTTTATTATTTTAATAAATATTAATTTTACAACTTATGGATAAAAGTAATGTTAAAGGCTTTCTGGAATTTGTATATGATTTCTATCGTTCTATGAAAGCTCACGAAATTACTTTGGTATATGAAGGTGAAATTACTCACCAAATTACCAAAGCGTTTACTTCTCTAACAGAATCGAATATGGCCAAACAGTCAGAAGCGAATTCAGTTCAGAAGAAGGTGTTCCATGTTATGGTTGAATGCTTGCAAAACATTAGTAAGCATGCAGATTCTTTCGGATCTAACGACTTCATTTTTGCGGGCCGAGGCATATTTATGGTAAGTAAAGGAAAAAATGATTATCATGTTACCACAGGTAATGTTATCGAAAACGATAAAATCGAAGAGCTTACCGAGATGCTAAACCATATTAATAGCTTAGACAAAGAAGGTCTGAAGGAACTTTACAAAAGCCAGATGAAAGAAGGAAGACTTTCTGAAAAAGGTGGTGCAGGGCTTGGATTTATTGATATTGCTCGTAAAACGGGTAAGCAGCTCGATTTTCACTTTTTACCAATAGATGAAGGAAGTTCTTTTTTTCTATTAACATCTTCAATTGCTAGAAACTTATAAAATAATAAATCATGGAAGTAATAAAGCTCAAAGGAACTGACGATACTCCAGCCATTATTCTTGATAAAGAAAATGGTATTTTTGAAATTTCAGGTAGATCGCTTCCTGAAGACGTAACAACATTCTTCGAGCCTGTTCTGAACTGGCTTGATGATTATCAGGAAGAAGCAAATGATCAAACAGTATTTGCATTCAAACTTGTTTACTTTAACACGGCATCTTCGAAATTAATTCTTGACATTTTGATGAAACTTGAAGAAATGCACGAGAATGGTAAAGAAGTTTTAATTAAATGGTTCTTTCCCGATGATGATGAAGATATGGAAGAAGCAGGTGAAGAATATGCTGATATTGTAGATATACCATTTGAACAAGTAAGTTATACAATGTAATTGCTTATTTATTATTGTTTTTCTTTGTATCATTTTTTAACTTAAAATTATGAGTGAAGAGATTTTAAAAGCCCTTATGCAATTGTTTGCTATTATAGCAAAACAAGACGAAGGAGTAGAATCCAGCGAAAGGGAATTTGTAAAGAATTTCTTAACTCAGCAATTAAATGATGAAGTAGTACCTGAATACATGGCTCTTTTCGACGAAAAAGCCGGTGTTACAGGAGAAAAAACTGAGAAAAATGACAAAGTAAAACTTACATCAGTAAAGGATTCTGTTAGAATTTTAGGGATTTGTAAAAAGATTAACAAAACTTTAACACAAAAACAGAAAGTTATTGTTCTTGTTAGAATTTTTGAGTTAGTAAATGCCGACAGAAAGTTCTCAGAACAACGAATGGCAATTATTCATACCGTATCCGAAGTATTTAAACTTACCAGAGACGAATTTCGCAGTATTGAAAGCTTTGTAATTCATACCGAAGTTTCCGAAATCGATAACCCGGGTACTCTTATCATTAGTGATAAAGAAAATCAGTGCAAAGAAGCCAAACACGTTAAAGTTGAAGCCCTGGATGGCAATATTCTTATCCTTCAGATTAAAAGCGTTGAGCTCTATTTTATGCGCTACAATGGTAATGAGGACATTTTCTTAAACGGACTACCTGTAAATAATAAACGAATTTACCTTTTTGCTAGTGGAGGAACAATTAAACTACCAAAAGGTAAACCAATTTACTACAGTGATATTGCTGCTCATTTCCTTGCTGACAGTACAGCTACAAAAATTTCTTACATAGCAAAAGATATTAACTTTGTTTTTCCAAATGGAGGCATAGGGTTAAGGAATATAAATTTCTCTGAAGATCAAGGTAAATTAATTGGCTTGATGGGTGCTAGTGGTGCGGGAAAAACAACCTTACTTAATGTGCTTACCGGTCTGAACGAACCTATCTCCGGCGAGATTTTGATCAACGGAATAAACCTTCATAAAGAAAAAGAAAAACTTGAAGGTGTTATTGGCTATATTCCGCAGGATGATTTGTTAATTGAAGAACTAACTGTTTTTCAAAACCTTTATTATAATGCCAAGTTATGTTTCAACGATAAAACAGGAGAAGAAATCGTTGAACTGGTACATAAAACCCTGACAAGTTTAGGCTTATTTGATCGTAAAGATCTTAAAGTAGGCTCTCCGATGAATAAAATGATTAGCGGAGGACAACGAAAAAGACTAAATATTGCCCTGGAGCTTATCAGAGAACCATCTATCCTTTTAGTTGACGAACCTACTTCGGGACTTTCTTCCAGAGACTCAGAAAATGTTATGGACTTGCTTAGAGAGCTAGCCCTTAAAGGAAAACTTATTTTTGTTGTAATCCATCAACCTTCATCAGACATATATAAAAAGTTTGATAATATGATGATTCTGGATACAGGCGGTTATATGATTTATTATGGCAACCCAGTTGAAGGAGTTATGTATTTTAAAAGGCTCGATGCACAAATCAACAGTGATGTTGGCGAATGTCCTACCTGTGGTAATGTTAATCCCGAACTTATTTTTAATATTATTGAAGCCAAAGTAGTTGATGAATATGGAGAATACACCATAAAAAGAAAAATATCACCTCAAAAGTGGGAAGAAAATTTTACTGAAAATATTAAACTTGAAGAAACCGAAGCAATAACAGAAGCCCCTCCATCTACTTTAAATATTCCGTCATGGTTTAAACAACTTGAAATTTACACTATACGTGATTTCCTTTCGAAAATTAGTAATACTCAATATATTGCACTTAACTTACTCGAAGCTCCTTTATTAGGATTTCTTCTTTCTTTCATAATACGTTACATTGCTGATCCTAATTCTAATATTTACATATTTAGAGAAAACGAAAATATTCACATTTATATATTTATGGCACTCATCGTTTCTTTATTCTTAGGTTTGACAGTTAGTGCCGAAGAAATATTCCGCGACAGGAAAATTCTAAAACGAGAAGCTTTCCTTAATTTAAGCCGATCAGGCTACCTGACTTCAAAAATATTTATACTGTTCTC
>DAOWML010000130.1 GCA_030643125.1 Bacteroidales bacterium | reverse complement strand
CTGAATCCTGGGCCGAAGGTGGTGTAAATAGTATGTCGGCATTATCCATTCTAAAATATAGTGCAGATTATTCGTATGGCAAAAAAATAATACTGGATACTGATGTTGAATTCAGGTTGGGTTATTTAAAAGCTGGTGATAGCGATTTGCAAAAAAATGATGATAAGCTTGAGATTAATGTAAAATATGGAAGATCGGCTTTTAACAACTGGTATTATAGTGGATTAGTGAACTTTAAAACACAATTTTTTAAGGGATTTAATTATTCCAATGATACAATAATAGAAGTTTCAGAGTTTCTGTCTCCCGCATATCTGGTTTTTTCTTTGGGCTTGGATTATAAGCCAAGCAGTAAGCTTACTATTTTATTTTCGCCCATAACATCAAAATATACAATTGTAGCTGATACGGCTAATTATGATCAAACTCGTTTTGGAGTTGGTAAAGATGAAATTATTAGAAAAGAAATAGGGGCTTATGTTAAAGCAGTTTCTAAAATCAAATTTAGAAATAATATAACACTTTTAAACAAAGTTAATTTCTTTACAAATTATATAAATAACCCTCAAAATATTGATGTCGATTGGGAAGTAGACCTTGCAGTTAAATTAACAGATTATATTAAAATGTCGATTAATGCACATTTTATTTATGATGACGATGTTCCATATATTGATGAGGATGACGAAGAAAGAGGAGCAAGAGCTCAGTTTAAAGAACTGTTTGGTATTGGATTAACGTATGGTTTTTAAAAAAAAACAAGGTTTCAAGTGATAATACCATTTATGCACCATATTGTCGCATATAAATTACTTCTTTTTCCCATTTATTTCGGTAGAAAAATTTTCCGTAGCTTTGGCTATGCAAATGTTTTATACCTCATAAATGAAAAAAAATAATTTAATTTCTTTATATGACACTATGCTGAATAATTGGTATAAAACTGATTAAACAATTAATCAGAACTGTTTAATCTATTGATATATTTCTGGGAGAGTTCTAATTTAAAATTTTCTGCTTTTAATTGTCTCTCCTTATATTCGGCTCTGCTTTCTGATGTTTTTTTCGGATCAAATAAACCCGAATTTTCCAGTTCTTTTTGAAACTCTTCTGCAAAATAAAACTCAATAATAATTTCAGGTTTTACTTCCCAAATATTTATTGTATTATCACTCGAACCGCTTATTATATATTTATTGTCAGTACTTATATCAATATCGTTAACAGGCATACTATGACCATGGAATGTGTAAATTTGTTCTCCGCTTTTTACATCCCATAGTTTAACTGAAGCATCATAGGAGCAGGAAACCAGGTATCGATCATTTTTACTAAATTTAATACTCATTACACTTCTTTCGTGATTAGCAAGAACATGAATAATCTCCATCTTATCAAGGTCCCAAATTTTTATATTGCTATCTCGGGATGCACTAGCTAAATATTTACCATCATTACTAAATGCTAAAGAATAGATGTTGCTTCCATGTCCTGAGAAAGTATGAATAAGCTCAAAGTTATCGAAAGTGTATATTTCAATAGATCCATCTTGTGATCCACAAGCAATTAAATTGTTAGCTTGCGAATATGCAACTGCCAAAACACTTTTTTTGTTGTTTTCAAAAACGTGAATAGTTTTACCTTCAAAAATATCCCAAAGTCTGAAACTGTTGTCAAAAGACCCACTAACCAGATATTGCCCGTTTTTTGATATTCCTACTGACCATACAGCAGTAGAATGTCCGGAAAGAGACTTAACATAAGTTCCATCTTTTTCCCAGATATTAATTGTTTTATCTCCGCCGCTTATAATATATTCACCATCGGTTGAATATTCTAATTCATAAATTGTTGCATAATGCCTTTGAAGTGTAGTTATTGGTTGGAAAGTTGTAGCATCCCAAATCTTTATGGTTTCATCTTTTGAACCGCTAATAAATTGTTTTCCATCCGGACTAAAAGCTACAGAATGAACCTGATCGGAATGATCTTTCAACGAAATAATAAGAGCTTTATCTTTTTGTGCCGATAAATTAATTTTTATGAAGAAGATTAAAAGGAATAGAACTAAAATCCGAAGTTTAAAATTTCGCATAATAAACCTTTAATAAGATGGTAATTTATCTGCGTTTATCAATAAAGTATTTGGCGACTATCATTCCACAGGCTATAGTTCCACCAGCCGCAATGCCTAAATTTACACCACTCGTACTATTGCTTGTGAAATTATCAGGATCATTTACAAGAATAAGAGTAACAGTTGCAACTGCAATTCCTCCGGCAACATAAAGCATTAAATCAGCACTCTTTTTTTTCCTTCTTTTTTTTAAGCTGGCATAATCTGCTAAATTTTGTGCTTCAAAATTAACAACCTGAAATTTAAATTGTTGGTAATTTTTATTAAGCGGAACTTCAGAATTGTTATAAGTATTAAGTAACAATGCATTATTTGATTCGCCGGGACTTATCGAATAAGATATTTTGAAAAATAATATGCAAATAATAAATAGTAAAATCTTTCTCATTTTCTGTTGCTTTTAAAGCAAAATTTTTCAATTAAATCAAAGCTAATATAAATAGCCTAAATGCCAAAGTTTAAAGATAATAATTATCAACGAATTATGAATAATGAATAACTTAATTATGATAATTTGTTAAAAAAAATAGTTAAACCACTAAAATTTGTTGATAAAAATTGTGCAAATATAAACTCAAATAATGGATTTAAACAATACAAGTATTAAAAAAGCATAGCAATTGCCAGATTTTTTTCTGATTTAAATTTTAATTTCTTTTGTATCCGGAGTATTTTTTAACTAAAACCAAATATCCAAAATGAGTTCAGTTATTGTAAAAACTGCAAAAATTATGCTTGCGATTCCGTTGGTAGTAAAAAATGCAAGGTTTACTTTACTTAAATCATTGGGTTTTACCAAAGTGTGCTGGTAAAATAACAATCCAATAAAAATGAAAGATCCAATCCAGTAAAGTATCCCAAATTGTCCTAAATAACCAGCAAAAACTACAATTAGTGCAGTAGATATATGCAATAATGTCGATGCTGATAAAGCACCTTTTTTACCAAAAAACACAGGAAATGATTTTAATTCTTCCTCTTTATCGAAATCTAAATCCTGTAATGCATAAATAATATCAAATCCGCTTACCCAGAATAAAACTACAAATGAATATAAAACAGGAAGTAGAGCGAATTCTCCTGTAACAGCCAAATATGCACCAATAGGGGCAAGTGATAATCCAAGGCCAAGTATTAAATGACATAAAGCAGTAAATTTTTTGGTTAAACTATATCCCAAAATGATCAATAAAGCAACCGGCGATAATCTGAAAGTAAGTGTATTAATAAACCAGGTTGTTACAAAAAACAATATTGAGTTTATAATAACAAATAATAAAGCAGATTTTGCTTTAATTATTCCTGCCGGAATTTCACGAATTGCTGTTCTCGGGTTTTTTATATCAATCTCTCTATCAATAAATCGATTGAAAGCCATAGCTGCATTACGTGCAAAAATCATACATAGAATTACAAATAAAAAAAGTTTCCATTCAAATTCTGATTCGGTTTGATGTAATGCTAAAAAGTAGCCAATTAAGGCGAAAGGCATTGCAAAAACGGTATGGCTGAATTTTACTAACGACAGGTATTTTTTTACTTTCTTCTTGGTTTTTTTAATCATTTTCAATAAAAATGTTAGCCAATCTTTGTGCTCCCTGATATCCGCAAGTTAATTTTTATCCGTTTACAGATTAAGTAATTAGCCGTGGCACGGTTAACTTATATAGATGATAGTAAATCACAAGTAGCTTGCTGATTATCAATAAATCCGTGCTACGGCTTGCGGATTTAAGGTGCTCATTTAATTATTCCAGAGCCAAATTAATTAGTTTCTCTTTATATATATTATAATTATCTTCATCAAAGCAAACAAAGTATACATTCTTTATTTTCTTATTTTGATTTAGAAAATTATTTGCTGTACGAATTGCAATATCAGCTGCCATATTTTTAGGAAAACGATAAACACCTGTGCTAATATTTGGAAAAGCGATAGTTGTTAGCTTCTTATCCAAAGCAATTTGTAAACTATTTTTGTAACAATTGGCTAATAATTGAGGTTCATTATCCATACCACCGTGCCATACGGGTCCTACAATATGAATAATATATTTTGCAGGTAAAAGATATGATCTGGTAATTTTTGCTTCACCTGTTTCGCAGCCATTTAAAGCACGGCATTCTTCCAGAAGTTCAGGACCGGCAGAACGATGAATAGCACCATCAACACCTCCGCCACCTAACAATGTTTTATTGGCTGCATTTACAATTGCATTAACTTCCATCTTGGTGATATCACCTTTTACCAGTTCTATTTTTGGCATTTATATTAATTTAACTTTTCAGTTTTAGCACTATTATAACCCTCTGTGAATCCTTTTTTAAAATCACTTACATTTTCTTTCCAGTTAAACATCATATTAATTATGAAACAAAAAATAATTCCAAGTAAAAATGCAATAATCTCTCTTTTAGTAATTTTTTTCATGTTATATTAAGTTATCGTATTTGAGCACCTAATTCTTTTTTGAATACTCTTATAAAGTTATTCATTATCTTATCAATTTGCTTATCTGTAAGCGTTTTGTTTTCATCCTGTAAAATGAAACTTACAGCATACGACTTTTTATTAATACCCAATTTTTCGCCTTCGAAAACATCAAATAAAGATACTTTTTTAAGAAGTTTTTTCTCTGATTTATATGCAAGTTTTTTAATGTCAGCGAACTTAACTTCTTTGTTTAATAATAATGCTAAATCACGGCGAACTTCAGGATATTTAGGAATCTCTGTATAACGAATACTATTTTTTGCAGATAACTTAATTACAGCATCCCAGGCAAATTCAGCAAAATAAACATTGGTATCAATATCGAAAGCTTTTAACAGCTTCTTATTTAAAATTCCGAAATTAACAAGCTGATTTTTATTGTATTGATAACTTAATCCTTCAATGAATATATCAGATGAAACTTCTTCATTTTTTACCTGATTTAAATCAAAACCTAATTTCTCCAAGATATTTTCGACATAAGTTTTTAATAAAAAGAAGCTTGTAGGTTCCACTTTTGTAATCCAGTTTTCTTCGGTTTTATTCCCGGTAATGAAGATTGCTAAATGTTGTTCTTCGTTATATTTTTTAAGGATATTTTCACTTTCAGAATCTTTTAAATAATAACAATTCCCGAATTCATATAATTTTAAATCAGGATTTCGTCTGTTCTGGTTATACATTATCGATTCTAACCCACCAAATAACAGGGTTTGGCGCATTACATTTAAATCGATGCTTAAGGGATTATAAATTTTAACCAAATTGGAAGCCTTGTAAATTTCAAGATTATTGTAATAATCAGCTTTTGTAAGCGAATTACACATAATTTCGTTAAAACCCTTTGCTGTTAAAATATCCGAAATTGTATTCTGTATTTTTTCTTTATCAGGTTTTGGCGAATATGATAAACTTGAATTTACATGCTCGGATATCTCAATATTATTGTATCCGTAAATACGTAATACTTCTTCAATAACATCTACTTCGCGCTGCACGTCAACTCTGTAAGTCGGAACTTCAAGACTTAATTTTTCATCATCTTCTTTTACGATTTTAATATCTAAAGATTCGAGAATATTTTTTACTTTTTCTTTCTCAATTTCTTTACCGATAAGTCGTTTCAGGTTTTTAAAAGTTAAATCAACTTTATAATCTGTAACCGGATTAGGGTAAATGTCAACAATTTCTGATGAGATTTTTCCACCTGCAATTTCTTTCATCAGCAAAGCGGCGCGTTTAAGTGCATAAACTGTAATGTTAGGATCGGATCCACGCTCGAAACGAAATGATGCATCAGTATGTAAATCATGTCGTTTGGCTGTTTTTCTTACAAAAACCGAATTGAAATGTGCACTCTCAATGAAAACATTTTTTGTGCTTTCAGTAACCCCCGATTTAATACCTCCAAAAACTCCGGCTATACACATTCCGTTTTTCTCGTCACAGATCATTAAATCATCAGCAGAAAGTTCTCTTTTTTCTTCATCAAGTGTAGTAAAAAGAGTTCCTCCCGGTAAAGTTTTTATAATGACTTTATTTCCTTCAATTATATCTGCATCAAAAAAGTGAAGTGGTTGCCCCGTTTCATGTAAAACAAAATTCGAAATGTCAACCAGATTATTAATAGGTTTTAAATCAATTGCTTTTAACCTGTTTTGTAACCATTCAGGTGATGGTCCAACTTTTACATTACTAACAGTAACTCCAGTATATCTTGGACAGGCTTCTTTATCTTCAACTATTATTTCAATAGGTAAATTGTTATTATCAACCTTAAAGTCATCGACTGATGGTTTTATGACTCCTGTTTTTTTAATCAAACTTAAAAAGGCTGCTAAATCACGTGCAGTACCAATATGTGAAGCTCCGTCAATTCTGTTTGGAGTTAAACCAATTTCAAAGACAGTATCGGTTTCAATATTGAAATATTCTTTTGCAGGTATCCCGATTTTAACAGAATCATCTAAAACCATTATTCCATCGTGTGATGTTCCTAGTCCAATTTCATCTTCTGCGCAAATCATTCCTTCGGAAGCTTCGCCACGCATTTTGGTTTTTTTGATTTTGATTTTTTCATCTCCAAAATACAAGGTTGTGCCTTCAGTTGCCACAACAACTTTTTGTCCTTCAGCTACGTTGGG
>DAOWML010000208.1 GCA_030643125.1 Bacteroidales bacterium | reverse complement strand
CGTCTTTAGCGGTTAATGGAAATTTGAATAAAAGTTTAAGGCGTGTTTTTTCATAAAAATTTCAGCTTTAATAGCGACTTTTTCATTATATCTCTTGAATTCCCACCCTGGTTTTTTGTCTTTAAAATATCCTAATTACGGAAATTTCTTTTTTTGATAATGTGTTTCCCTGGAGCCTTGTTGACAGCCCTTTGCATCTAGTTTATAAACTGGTTCATTGTTTTGAGCTATTACAAATGCAGTAGCAGCAGTAAATAATAGTGTGAGGAAAAAAAATCTTTGTATCATAACTTATCGTTTTTTACAAAAGTAAAAAGAATTATTAACTTTTAAGTTTAAGCCTTATATAATAAAAAAAGAGCTCCCATATGAGAGCCCTTTAAATTTGAATCAGAGTTATGTTTATTTTACTTCTTCGAAGTCTACATCAGTTACTTCTCCATCATCTTTTTCGGTAGAAGCTTCCTGACCTGCATCCTGAGGCCCTTCAGGTCCTGGTTGAGCACCTGCTTCCTGACTAGCTTTATACATTTCTTCTGAAGCTTCTTTCCATGCATTGTTCAGTGCTTCGGTTTTAGCATCAATATTATCTAAATCTTCTTTTTTATGAACTTCTTTTAGTTCTTCTAAAGCTTTCTCAATGTTTGCTTTTTTATCAGCAGACAATTTATCTCCGAATTCTTTAAGTTGCTTTTCGGTTGAGAAAATTAAGCTATCAGCAGTATTTAATTTGTCAACTTTTTCGCGAACTTTTTTATCGGTTTCTTCGTTTGCTTTAGCTTCATCACGCATTTTTTTAATTTCGTCTTCAGTTAATCCTGATGAAGACTCAATACGTATACTTTGTTCTTTATTTGTTGCTTTATCTTTAGCAGTAACATGAATAATACCATTAGCATCAATATCAAAAGTAACTTCAATTTGTGGTATACCACGTGGTGCAGGTGGAAGTCCATCTAAGTGGAAACGCCCAATGTCTTTATTGTCTTTAGCCATTGGCCTTTCACCTTGCAATACATGAATCTCAACAGAAGGCTGATTATCAGCAGCAGTAGTAAAAGTTTCTGATTTTTTTGTTGGTATTGTTGTATTAGCTTCGATTAATCTTGTAAATACACTACCCATAGTTTCAATACCTAAAGATAGAGGCGTAACATCAAGTAATAATACATCTTTAACATCACCTGATAAAACACCAGCTTGTATAGCAGCACCTACAGCTACAACTTCGTCAGGATTTACTCCTTTTGAAGGTTTTTTTCCGAAGAATTTTTCTACAATTTCCTGAATTGCAGGAATACGAGTAGAACCACCAACTAAGATTATTTCGTCAATATCAGAAGGTTTCATACTTGCATCACTTAATGCTTTTTTACAAGGAGCTAAAGTTGCTTGTATTAATTTATCAGATAATTGTTCAAATTTTGATTTTGATAAAGATTTAACCAGGTGTTTTGGCACACCATCTACAGGCATAATATAAGGAAGATTTATTTCAGTGCTTGTTGAGCTTGATAATTCGATCTTAGCTTTTTCAGCAGCTTCTTTTAATCTTTGAAGTGCCATAGGATCTTTTCTTAAATCTATTCCTTCGTCTTTTTGAAATTCTTCAGCTAACCAATTCATAATTACTTCATCGAAATCGTCACCACCTAAATGTGTATTACCATTAGTTGATTTTACTTCAAATACTCCGTCACCTAATTCAAGAACAGAAATATCAAAAGTACCTCCTCCCAGGTCAAATACAGCAATAGTAATTTCTTTATCTTTTTTATCTAAACCGTAAGCTAAAGAAGCTGCAGTTGGTTCGTTAATAATACGTTTTACTGTTAGACCCGCAATTTCACCGGCTTCTTTAGTAGCCTGCCGTTGCGAATCGCTAAAATATGCAGGAACTGTGATAACAGCTTCTGTTACTTCTTGTCCAAGATAATCTTCCGCAGTTTTCTTCATTTTTTGAAGAACCATTGCTGAAATTTCTTGAGGAGAATATTGCCTGTCATCTATTTGAACTCGAGGAGTGTTGTTATCTCCTTTAACAACTTTATAAGAAACACGATTAATTTCTTTTGACATTTTATCGTATGTTTCTCCCATAAATCTCTTGATAGAAGAAATTGTTTTTGTTGAGTTTGTTATGGCCTGTCGTTTTGCCGGATCACCAACTTTACGTTCACCATTTTCTATAAAAGCAACAATTGAAGGAGTTGTTCTTTTACCTTCGCTGTTTGGAATAACAACCGGCTCGTTTCCCTCCATTACTGAAACACATGAGTTTGTTGTTCCTAAGTCTATACCAATTATTTTACTCATTTCGTTATTTATTTGTTATGGATGTTTAATATATTTTTTATAATGATTTTCGATAATCATTTTATCAATCATTATGCCATTGAAAAATATACCGATTTTAATGTAAATCTGACATTTATTAAATGTGTTATCATGAATTATCCGTCATGTTTTATGACAAAAAGACATAATTTATTAAAAATGCCTAAAATCTAACCTGCTTGGCGGCAGACAGGAATACTTATGAATGCATAAAATTAAAAATGACAAAACTAATTGTTAAATATTTTAGTCATTTCAGTCATTTTAGTCATTTTAGTCATTTTATTTGTAGCTTTGTCTTCTGAAATAAATTATAATAATTATGTCAGTACATCAAAAAGTTAAACGGGTTACAACTCATGTTTTGCATGAAATGAAACTTAGGGGCATAAAAATAGCCATGCTTACCGCTTATGATTATTCAATGGCGAGAATTCTTGATCATGCTGAAATAGATGTAATTTTAGTTGGAGATTCGGCTTCGAATGTTATGGCAGGTAATGAAACAACCTTACCTATTACAATGGATGAAATGATCTATCATGCTAAATCTGTTGTTCGTGGAGTAAGCAGAGCATTAGTTGTTGTTGATTTACCTTTTGGATCATACCAGGGAAATTCGAAAGAAGCATTGACAAGTGCTATTCGTATAATGAAGGAAACGGGCAGTCAGGCTGTTAAAATTGAAGGAGGACAGGAAATCATTGAATCTGTGGAAAGAATTTTATCTGCGGGAATTCCTGTTATGGGACATTTGGGTTTAACACCTCAGTCGATTCATAAATTTGGTACTTATGTAGTTAGGGCAAGAGAAGAAGAAGAAGCTAATAAGTTAATAAAAGATGCTCATATTTTACAAGAAGCAGGTTGTTTTGCCATTGTTCTTGAAAAAATCCCTGCTAAGCTGGCTGAAAAGGTTGCAAAGGAATTAACTATTCCGCTTATAGGTATTGGTGCTGGTAGTGGAGTCGATGGACAAGTTTTAGTATTGCATGATATACTTGGTATAACACAGGAGTTTTCTCCTCGATTCTTACGTAGATACCATAATTTATTTGAAGAAATAAAAGGGGCTGTAAAGTCTTATATTTCCGATGTTAAAAGCTTGAATTTCCCAAACGAAAAAGAACAATATTAATAGAGATGAAAGATACAGGATGCAGTTGAGAGTAGGAATAAGCAGTATTAGTTTATTCGTAAATTGTTAAACTTATTGAATTTATAACCTTAAACTCAAAACTCAAAACTTTGGACTCAAAACTTGATAATGGAAGTTCTTTACGAAGATAATCACATAATAGCTGTAAATAAAAAAAGTTCTGATATAGTTCAAGGTGATAAAACCGGCGATGAACCTCTATCGGAAAAGGTAAAAGCATATATCAAAAAAAAGTATGAAAAACCCGGGGCGGTATTTATTGGAGTAACTCACAGATTAGATCGTCCGGTTAGTGGTGTGTTGATTTTTGCACGAACCAGTAAAGCTCTTACAAGATTAAATAAGATGTTTCTTGAAAAAGAAGTTAAGAAAACTTATTGGGCTATTGTGAAAGAGAAACCAATAAAAGAAACGGATACTTTAAACCATTATATTGTAAGGAATCAGAAAAAGAATAAATCGTTTGCATACAATAAAGAAGTTAATAATTCAAAATTGGCAAGCTTATCATATAAGCTAATTGCCTCGGCAGATAATTATTATTTATTGGAAGTTGATTTACATACAGGACGGCATCACCAGATTCGTTGTCAATTGGCAAAGATTGGTTGCCCGATTAAAGGCGATTTAAAATATGGATTTCCAAGATCAAATCCGGATGGAGGAATAAGTTTGCATTCAAGAAAGATTGAGTTTGTTCATCCGGTTCAAAAAGAGCAAGTTTCAATAATTGCAAATCCACCAGAGGATTCTTTATGGGATTATTTTGTTCCAATTGTTTCTTAACATTATTTTTAGGTGATAAAATAAAAATAGGCTAATTTAGTCCTGTCATAAATTATATTTTACGAATATGTTCAAATTTTTAAATAAGCCTTATCCATTTAATGATGATCTGAAGTACAATAGTAAACTCATATTTTTTATTAGTATTGGGGTTTTAGCATTTTTATATCTTTTTCAGCCACTCGACGTAAGTTCCTTGGCTAATAAACAAATGATTTATGTGGTTGTTGGTTTGGGAGTCATAACATTTCTTTCGTTAAGTTTAAATTTGTTAATACTTCCCAGTTTGTTTCCAAAAATATTTTTAAAGCGTATTTGGAATATCAAAAAAGAGATTCTTTGGAATATTTGGATTTTATCTACCATTTCTGTTGGTTATTCCTTGTATTATAAAGTTTTAGGTATATTTGATATTGATTTTAAT
>DAOWML010000068.1 GCA_030643125.1 Bacteroidales bacterium | reverse complement strand
TGTGGGATTAATTTTTGCCATTTTTTTAACCTTTGTTTTTGGTATTCTTCTGACAGGCGACAGCTATACAACTTTTGATTTTGTTACATCTAATATCATTCCTGTTTTAGCTGGTTTGTTACTTATTAAAATTGTTATAACCATTGCTTTGTTTAAAAATAAAAGATGGGCTATTCTTGTAAATTTTGTCCAAAACAGTTTATTGCTTCTTACTTTTTTAGTATTACTTTTTGTGTCTTATCTTCATTCAACTCCGTTCGGTTTCAGGTATTATTTTTTTATTTTGGCTTATGGGTTTCTGACAGTTGGATTTTATCAATACTTTAAACATCCTTATTCCAAGCAAAAGAAAAGCAAAAAACCGATATGAGAAATTATTAAATATCACTTTAATTTAAGTCCAATTTTCGTTAACTTGCATAAAAAATCGGTAATGGATAAAACTGATCATATTATTAAAATACTTCGGGAAAACAGGGATTTTTTTGCAAGAATCATTGATATTGAATTTAGCGATAAGAATGTTTATGTTTTTGATTTCTCTGATAAGAATATCGATTTGCATGAAGTAGATATGGATAATACGCAGGCATTAACTGATTATGTTTTTAAAACGCTTAAAAAGGAAAAGAAAAAAATTGGAGTTGGTGGATATTTCGAAGATAGATTAATTTATAAACGAAGCAAGCATTTCGATAATGATGGTGAACCTCGCAGTATTCATTTAGGAATTGATATTTGGGCAGAAGCCGGCACTCCAATTTACTCACCATTACCGGGAGTTATTCATAGTTTTAAAAACAACGAAACATTTGGTGATTACGGTCCAACCTTAATTTTAGAGCATTTAATCGAAGGTGAAATATTTTATACTTTATACGGACATCTGAGCCTTGACTCAATTCAGGATAAAGAAAAAGGACAGCAGCTTAGGCGAGGAGATGTAATTGCTAATATTGGTGATGAAAACGTTAATGGCAATTGGCCACCACATTTGCATTTTCAGGTTATTACAGATATGTTAGGTAACGAAGGCGATTTTCCGGGTGTTGCTCCTGTATCTGCCATAGATTATTTTCATAAATTGTGTATAGATCCTAATTTAATCTTGAAAATTAATAAACTGCAATAATAAAAGCCCTTTATTTCAAGGGCTTTTAATCTATATTTTCAGAAATAAATTAATTCTCAGAATAGTTTTTTTCGTTAATTAATTCACCAGATTCATTATACATTTTCCAAATGCCTGCCTTGTTCCCTTTGTTATATTCCATTTCATAACGCAAAGTTTCGTTTTCGTCCCAAATGTACCATTTACCATGTTTCTCGCCGAAATTATAATTTGCTTCAGCAAGCTTAATTTCCAGTTCGTTCCAGGTTATCCATGTTCCGTGCATTTTCCCTTTTTGATATGATCTTTGCTCATTCTTAAAACCATTTTCAAAATAGATATTCGTTAAACCATCCTGAATTCCATTTTTTAAATTCATTTCAACACGAATATTTCCATTCTCAAAATACTCGTTGTAAACTCCGGTATATATATTATTATTTTTATCAAGGTAAATACCTTTTTCGTTTTGTTTTATTTGTGCAAATGAACTAAATGTAATTGCTAATATAAGTGAGATTATTATTGTAATTCTTTTCATGATAATAAAATTTAATGTTCTAAATATAACGCTTTTTTATATACAACGAATTTAGAATGATGTATAATTTTTTTTAATATCTAATAATTGTATTTGGTAATAGCTTTTTTAAAGTACTGTCGATATAATGTTTTGCAAATTGATTGCCTTCCAGTTCAAGTTTCTCAAGTTCTTTTAATTCACTTATTTCTTGCGGTAAAAAATTCAATTGGTTATGCGATAAATCTAATTTTCGCAAATTCTTTAATTTGAATATTTCGGTGGGGATTGAATTAATCTGATTATGAGACAAAACAAGTACTTTTAAACTATCCAGTTTAAACAAATTTTTATCGATAACTTTTAACGATACATTATTCAAATAAAGTTCTTCAAGGTTTTTCAATTGAATTATTTGATCAGGAATTTGAGTTAAACTATTATTTGACAAATCTAATCGTTTTAAATTTTGCAATAGAAAAACTTCATTTGGCCAATGAATAAATTTATTCTCCGAAAGATATAAGCTTTGTAAAACTTGCAGGTTTACAATTGCACCAGGTAGTGTTGTGAGTTGATTCCTTGTAAGTTCAAGGCTGTTTAGCCGGGTAAGCTTATCAATGTTTTCAGGTAGTGATTCAAGGTGCTGATTAAATAAAATTAACTTATATACCTTGTTCGGGTTTTGGAAAGCTTCTTCAAGCGATTCAAATCGTTTTGCCCGAATTAATTCTTCATAAGGAAGCAATTTTCGGGAATCGGCGCCCGAAAATTGCTTATTAGCCTGATTTTTATCCTTACAGTTGATTCCTATTAAAAAAATAACTGAAAGAACTACAAACGAGCAGACTGTTTTTATATATTTTATATGCTTTTTCATACTCTATTTGATTAAATATTTAATAGATATTCCAAAGCTTCTTCCTTTGCTGTATTTTGTATAATATTCATCACCCTCATCATAGTGGTGTGCAATGGAGTAATCTGAGTCAAGAATATTGTTAACAGAAAATTCAACAGATATTTTCTCTCCAATACCTTTCGTAATATTAATATTCAGCGAAGGTTCCGGTTGTTCATATCCATAAGGAGTGCCTTTTTGTGTAATTAAAACCAGCTTTTCACCTGAAATATTGAATCCAACATTAGCATCCAGTTTTAAATCAGTATGGTAATAGTTTAAAAATGCATTAAGGATGTATGGAGCTTGGCCCTGCATTGGCCTTGTATCACTTCTGTCGGGGTCGGATGCTCTGATTACGGCTAATTCATCTGCAGGTATTTTATATATTGATTTAATATATGCAAAATTACCACCTGCGGTAAAATCTTTCAAGAACGAAATAAAATTGAGTTTTTTTCTAAGTTCTAATTCGATACCGTACAAAGTTATTGGTTCAGAATTTTCGTAAAAGAATTCACGGTTATTTACATCAACAGCTAATTTCTTTTCGATCGGATCTGTAAAGTATTTATAAAATCCGCTTAGTGCAATTTTTTCACCGGGTTTAAAGAAATATTCCCATCTGAAATCTAAATTGTCAATTGTTGTTCTGTTAAGATCAGAATTTCCGGTTACAGTCTCACTTGTTATAAAATCGTAATAAGTTGGTCCAATTTCTTTAAAGTTAGGACGCGCAATAGTTCTTGAGTATGCAAACCTTAAATTCATATTCTCAATTACCGTATAAGTTAAATTGAGTGATGGAAGAATATCAAAAAAATTGCTTGTAGTATTGTCTCTTAAGGAGTGATTTTCAGGTAATTTATCTTCGGTATGTAATTCGCTTACTTCAATTCTTGCACCTGTAAGTATTCTGATTTTTTCGGTTAATGGAAAATCTATCATGGCATATCCGGCAATTACCTGCAGATAGGCATCCTGACTATTATTTAAGTTTTGAAAATGATCGGCAGTATAATAATATCCTAAAGGATTGTCGTGGCTTATAATTTCATTTTCTAAGTAATAACGAATATCACTCCCCGGTAAAATAGTTGATGAGCTGAATAAATCGAACTTTATATCATCCAAATTACGCGATTTGTAATCGTAATTACCGCCAATTTTAATTTTTGCCGATTTAGAAAAAAGTGTAACAGGAGCTTCGAAATCTATTTTATTACTTGTATTTATTTCGTCCATATTACGATAATACCTTGCCGGTTTATCGTTTGTTTTGGTTCTGAAAATAGTATCAGTTCCATTTATATCATATAGATTTTCGAAAAATCTTAAATCCGGTTCATCCTGATTCATTATGGTATATGAACTTTGCCATTCGACAATACTGTTATTCAGATTAGGAAAAACGTGTTTGCCGTGTAACTGGAAATTATCAAATTTCCTTTCAACGTAGGTAAGAATACGGTCCTGATCGTAACTGTCTTCGTAATTGAAATAACCTTCCCTGTATCGGGCCTGACTTTTTCCACTTTGATTATGAAAATATCTGAATCCTACTTTGTTATTGTTATTTAATTTGTAACTCAGATTTACTAATGCAGAAATTTTATTATTCTCTTCTCCTTTTGTGTCGTTAATTTTACGTCGTGGAACATTTGTGGCATCTTCGTATTCTCCAAAAATTCCATCATCATAAAAATCAAAAGAATTTTCATAGCTTAACCCAAGATTATAGCCTAAAGCTTTTCCAAAGAGTTGAACCTGATCGCCAAGCGAGATTTTTTCGCTATTATTTAAAAATGATTTTTTCTTAATTGGTTCCATCTCAGTAGAAAATGAGTTAGAAATATCATTCAATTCCTGAGTAGTGAAGTAAACCTGGTTTATTTGATTGTAATTTTCATTTACCATTCTGTTTAATGCATCTTGTGCAACAGAAGGAATATTGCGAGTACCATCATCAATTCCCATCCAGTCGGTATTTCCCCCATTGTATGTTATGAAATTTTCGTTTAAGTTAGCTTGAGGATTGTACGAAAACGAAGTTGAGAATTGGAATGTAAATTTTTCGGGAAAATCTTTTGTAATAATATCTACCTGCCCACCGGTTGATTCTCCTGGCATATCAGGTGTAAATGTTTTATTAACAATAATACTTTCAATAATATTGCTTGGGAAAATATCCAGTTGAACTGTATTTCTTTCAGGATCAAGGGCCGGAATTTCTGCACCATTAAAAGTTACTTTTGTATATCGTTCGCTTAAGCCACGAACAAAAACATATTTTCCGTCCTGAACTGAAACGCCGGTAACTCTTTTAAGAGCTTGTGCTGCATTACTGTCACCTAATCTTGTAATTTGTTCGGCAGAAATACCGTCCATCACCTGAGGAGCTTTTTTCTGTAAAACTTGTAAAGCGCTTTCGGTTTTTTGGGTGGCTTTTGCTGTAACAACAACTGCTTCAATATCTAATGTAGCTTCACCAAGTGATGTATTTAATATTGCAACTTCACCTTCTTTTATTACAATATCAGAGAATTTTTTTGTTTCGTATGAAATATATGAAATTTTAATTTCGTGTTTCCCGACAGGCAATGTTAAACTGTAATTTCCATCGAAATCTGTAGATACTCCAATAGTAGTTTCAGGTAACATTATAGTTGCTCCAATCAAAGTTTCGCCTGTTTTTTTATCAAAAACATTACCACGTAAAGTTCCTGTTTGCGAAAAAATCCTGCCGGAAAAGATTAAAATAATGCCGATTATTAAAAATATTTTTCTGCTCATTTGCCTTTGTACTAAATAATTAATTTTTTAACTAATAAAGACTGGTAGTCAATATAAACTACCAGCCTCAATTAAATATGAACCTTGTTTTATTTTGAAGAACTAAAAGTTAATGTCCATCCTTCGGTCCAGTTGCTTCCACCCGGTTGGAAGGCTCCCTGGTAAGTTACATTGTCAAACCATGAATCTGTTGGAGCTACACCTGCATTAGCTTCGCCTGAAGCAGGAATTAATAAATATTCATCATCAATAAATCCAACAGTTGCAAGATTTGCAATAGCATTATTGTTATCGTTAAAATGTGCTAACAAATCATCAGCCGTAGAAGCAGGAGCTGTTCCTTTTTCTTCTTTAACGGTTAAAGCGTTAGCCTTAGTATCATCAGCTATTAGGTTGAATAAGTTATTTTTCAGAATTAAGTTTCCTTCAGTAAGCATTTGATCCAGGCTATTGTGTTTATCATCACGAAATTCAACATCAATACCTTTAGCTTGCGAAGCAAAAATTGAGTTTGCATAAGTACCACCGGCGTTGTCGCGGAAAGTAATAACTCTTCCATTTCCGTTGCCGATATAAGTTGCATTATAGATAACCGGTTTAGCGTAAGGCTCTGTTGTTTCATCATCGCCATCGCCACCGTCATGTTCACCTAAACGATCACCGGAACTTTCACTTTGAATAGTTACCCAAAATTGGCCTTTACCGTGGAACCCTTCATCATAATCGTAAGAATCATCACCACAATAAGCAACTAATATATGCTTTAAGTTTGGAGTACCACCAAAGAATTCAACACCATCATCAACATTAGAAACTACTTCTATATATTCAATAGTAGTTCCATTACCAACACCACCTAATGTTAAGCCGTTGATTTCGTTACCGGAACCAATATCTGTTCCACCATGACGGATAGAGATATATTTTAAAATTCCGGAATTATCAGCATCGTTATCACCACCATAATAAGCAGCAAATTGTTCAGGAACACCTTCTATTCGTTTTTGAATAGTATTATTTGTTGTAGCTTTTCCTAAAACGATAATACCACCCCATAAACCTTGTATTTGAGTCATATAACCACTACCATCATATGTGTCACCTAGCCCGGTGAAAACGATTGGCTGAGTGACAGTTCCTTCAGCCATAATTGTACCACCTTGTTTAATGATTAATGCACTGGCATTTTCTGCCTGGCCGGGTTTTCCCTGAATCATTGTTCCGGATTCGATGCTTAGAGTTTGTCCATCTTCAACAAATACGAATCCATCAAGAATCCAGGTTGTATCAGCAGATAAAGTTTTGGTACCTGTGCCTTCACCATTATCGTTAATAGTAACAGTTTTAGCATCCAGATCGAAGGTGTAAACTGTTGTACCGATTTTATAAAAGTTTTCTTCTTCAACAATAGGGTCGTTATCATCATCATCGTTACATGAAGTAAATCCAATTGTTAATGCAGCTAAAATTGCAGCTGTTAGTCTTAAATAATTTCTTTTCATTGTAATTTTTTGTTTTAATTTATTAATATTTTAATTGTTTTCGTTTTTAATTATTTACAATGCAAAGAAACAAGTACATGTTTTAAATCTTATTATTAGAATTTTAAACTTACGTTAATAATATAGTGTTGTATTTTTTTGTTAACTTTAACATAATATAGATTTAAACATAACTTATACTGATGTGAATAATATTGTTGTATTTTAGTTGATTAGGATTTAATAAAAAATTTGAAAGATGAATAACAAAGATTTTAGAATATTACTTGTTGATGACGAGCCGGATATATTGGAATTTTTGAGTTACAATATCAACAAAGAAGGGTATGAAGTTCATACTGCACAGAATGGTAAAGAAGCTATTGAGAAGGCTAAGAAAATTAACCCTCATTTAATATTACTGGATGTAATGATGCCCGAAATGGATGGCATTGAAACTTGTGAAATATTAAGACAAAATAAGAATTTTAAAAATACGATAATAGCTTTTTTAACTGCAAGGGGCGAAGACTATTCTCAAATAGCAGGGTTTGATGCAGGTGCTGATGATTATATTACTAAACCTGTAAAACCAAAAGTTATAGTAAGCAGAATAAAAGCTTTGTTAAAAAGATTTAAGGATGTTAATGAAGATGAAAAAGGAGAAAATCATATCATTAAACAATCAAATATAATTATTGACAGAGAAAAATATATTGTAATTAAGGATGGAGAGAAGCTGATTCTTCCTAAAAAGGAGTTTGAACTATTAGTTCTTTTAATTACAAAGCCTGACAGGGTTTTTACTCGTGACGAGATTTTTAGTGCTGTGTGGGGCGATAATGTTATTGTTGGTGACCGAACTATTGACGTTCATATACGAAAGTTAAGAGAGAAAATTGGTGATAATCATATTAAAACAATAAAAGGAGTTGGATATAAATTTGTTGATTAATATAGTATAAAATGTATATAAAAAAGCTCGGAAGAACCGAGCTTTTTTATTCAGGTAATTTTAATACTATTTTTTATTATTTAATTGATATTCCACAAAGTCGCGTTGAGCTTTTACCAGGTTAATAGATTGTAATAAGAAATTCTGAACTTCATTTAAAATACCCAGATATAAAATACTATTTCGTGTTCCGGCTTCGTTATTTTTTATTCGTTTAATTTGTTTTCTCCGGCCTTCTTTTAAGCTGTCAAGAATACTTTGCTGTTTCTCAATTAAATTTGGTATGTTTTCAAATTGTTTCTTATCGATAGTATTTATTATTGTATCAAATAAATCAGTGCTACTTTCTTTAATTTCATTTAATTCATCTATTTGAACTTTTAACAGTGGTTTATGATTATTATCAATATGTTCGAAACTTGGATTAGAGATAAAAGATAAAGAATGTGCCATCTCTCTTAAGTAATCTATAACCTGAACATAAAAGTGTCCGGTTTCACCTTCTTCTTCTTGTAATTTGAGAAGTGTATTATGAACATTAGCTTTTAAATATTTTGCATCTGCGTTAAGCGCATCTACCTCTTTGCATACTTTTTTAAGCAATTTACGATCTTCATGAGTAAGACCAATTACTGTTTCACTAAATACATTAACAACTGATTTAAGCATGTTTCTAACTTCCAAAGAGCATTTTGTCATAATATTTTCTGCACGTAAATCTTCATCAGCTAATCTTCTTACTTTTTGTTTTTCAGCTTCTTTTTTGTGGAATGAAGTGTGAGAATGTACGACAATGTATAATGCAAGAAGTACAAATGCAGCAATTGCAATAACACCACCCCAACTAATTATCAATGCTATTAAAAAAGCAACAGTAAAGGCAGTAAAGGCGGTCATAAACCATCCTCCAATTACAGTAACAACACCGGTTACTCTATATACTGCACTTTCTCTTCCCCAGGCTTTATCGGCTAAAGAAGTACCCATTGCAACCATGAAAGTAACATAAGTTGTTGATAATGGAAGTTTCATTGAGGTAGCAAGTGAAATTAATATACTGGCAACAGTCAGATTTACTGATGCTCTTACCATATCAAATGAAGGTGCATCTTTTTGGTTTCTTAATTTATT
>DAOWML010000011.1 GCA_030643125.1 Bacteroidales bacterium | reverse complement strand
TTTATATACACTTATTTTGATTTTACAAACAACTGTTAATAACCCCTGGTTATCGCTGCGAATTCAGAATTTCTGACCCAAGAATTGATTATCAGGAAAATACAATGTTTTGTTCGTAAAATGTCATTGTTGCAAATATTGAATATTGAACGCCGAATATTGAATGATGAATCTTGCTGACGCACGAAAGTAAATTGGTGTATACTCTTTACTTCATAATTCATAATTCAACATTGGATATTCGATATTAATTTTTCTAAAATGTGACAATACTGATTACGATAGGTCAGGATTTCTGGAATTTAAGATAATAACCTTATGAGGCTGTAAATAATTATTATATCGAACTGAGGTTAATAACAAAAAAGCCTTTCTCCAGATGAAGAAAGGCTTTGATTTGTATATAAGGTCTCTTATAACTTGTTTACAAGTACAGTTAAACTTGACTTTAAATTAGCTGCTTTATTCTTATGAATTATATTCATCTTTGCTAATTTATCTATCATAGAATTAACTTTTGGCAACATTTCTGTAGCTTCGTTTTTATCACTGGCATTTCGCAATTTATTAATCATATTACGTGTTGTTCTTGCAAAATACTTATTGTGAAGTTTTAATTTTTCACTTTGTCTTGCTCTTTTCTCTGCTGACTGATGGTTTGCCATAATTTTTCTGTTAACTTAGTATAAATATTTTAGTAGTCCGTAGGGGAATCGAACCCCTGTTACCAGGATGAAAACCTGGCGTCCTAACCCCTAGACGAACGGACCATGAATCAAGTCTGAAACTTGGTGGTGCAAAAGTAAATGATTTTTTTATTCCTGCAAATATTTCTTTAAGATTTTTCATCTTTTTCAAGAAATCAACGGAATTAGCGAGAATATTACTTGTTCAGAGGAAATATTAATCAGGAAAATCTAATTCTCAATGGTTGTAGTATAAAATATTGTGGACAAAATAAATAGGATTTAAATTATAGTTAATTAATGAAATATTGGAATAATGGAAGATTGGAAAGCTTACATTCCATTATTCCATTTATCCATCATTCCAAATCACTGTTGATAATTAGATAGATAAATCTATAAAAACCACAAAATGTTATATTATAACTTTATTTAACTAATTTGTTTGCAAAATCTTTTAAATCAGTGCCTGAAAAATTCCCGCTACTCATAAGTAATAGATCTTTGTTTGTTAAATCAGAACTTATGATATAGTTCATCAAATCTTTTTGGCTTGTAAAAACAATTAAATTTTCGTTTTGGAATGATTCTTTTACCTGCTCTTTTGTTATTGGTTTTAGTCTTTTATGTTTGATTACTTCAGGGTTAAAATAAACAACTCCAACATCAGCCTTATCCAGCGATCCGGCATATTCATCCAAAAAATTTGCATTCAGGCTGCTGAATGTGTGAAGTTCCATTATTGCCAATAGCTTCCTTTCAGGAAACTGCTCTTTTACGGCATTAACGGTAGCATTTAATTTAGAAGGAGAGTGGGCAAAATCCAGGAAGATTTTTGTGGTGTCATTTTCAGCCAGAAGTTCGAGGCGTTTGGCTGCTCCTTTGAATTCCGATATGGCTTGATAGAACTTATCATCACTTAACCCTAACTGATTACAAACTAGTTTAGCACCACTAATATTCTGTAGATTATGTTCGCCAAAAATTTGTAAAGGAATTTCTTTATCGATATCAATTAAAAAAGTTTTGTTATTTCTTCTGGTATATGAATGTGCACAATATCCTGTTTTTTCAATTAAATTATGTGATTGTTTTACCATCTCCTTTAATACGTCATCATTTTTATAATAAAACAAGCATCCTTCTTTTTCAATTTTATCGATAAAAATACTGAATTGTTCTTTATAATTTTCGAACGTGGGAAAAACATTAATATGGTCCCAGGCTATTCCGCTAATTAAAGCAATATGTGGCTGATACAAATGGAACTTCGGACGCGGATCGAGTGTAGAAGAGAGATATTCATCTCCTTCAAAAACTGCAATGGATGCGTTTTCAGATAAGCTAACCATTGTTTCAAAACCATCAATCTGAGCACCAACCATATAATCAAACTGCATATCATGAAATTTCAGAACATGCATTATCATTGATGTTATGGTTGTTTTACCATGACTACCACCAATTACTACCCGTGTTTTACTTTTTGTTTGTTCGTAAAGATATTCAGGATAAGAATATATTTTCAGGTTTAGTTTACGGGCTTTTATTAATTCAGGATTATCATTTCTTGCATGCATCCCTAATATAATAGCATCTATATCAGGAGTAATCTTATCGGGGTTCCAACCTATATTTGCAGGTAATATACCGTATTTTTCTAATCGGGTTTTTGAGGGCTCAAAAATTTCATCGTCCGATCCGGTAACCTGATATCCTTTTTTACAAAGACTTATGGCCAAATTGTGCATTGCACTTCCGCCAATAGCTATAAAATGAACTTTCATTTCCTATATTTGTACTATAATAATTATGATGTGAAAATAAACAGAATTTAGAAATAATACTATTCACTAATCAACATTACAGAAAAATGAAACTATTTCCAGTACATATCAGTAATTTTAAACTTGATGGAGGCGCAATGTTTGGTGTAGTACCAAAGGTATTATGGCAAGGCAAGTATCCGGCCGATGAAAATAATATGTGTAACTGGGCATTAAGGTCTTTGTTAATCGATACCGGTAATCGTGTAATTTTAATCGATAATGGCTATGGCGATAAGCAAAGCAAGAAATTTTTCAGTCATGTATATTTAAATGGTGGTGATGGACTTGAAGGAGCTTTGAAAAAACACGGCTATTCTCTCGATGATGTTACCGATGTGATTTTAACACATTTACATGCTGATCATTGTGGTGGTGGCGGAGTAAAATATAATGCAGATAGAACGGGATTCGAAATGGTATTTAAAAAAGCAACTTACTGGATAAGTAAACCACATTGGGAGTGGGCAATGAATCCCAATAAACAAGAAGGAGCTGCATTTTTAGAAGAAAACCTTATGCCGATGCTAGAAAGCGGACAATTAAAGTTTATTGAAAAACCTGCCGGCCGGCAAGGCAGGGATACTGAATTATATCCGGGAATTAAGCTCCGATTATTCAATGGACACACTGTTGGACAGATGATTCCATTTATAAATAAAGGTGAAAAAACTTATGTATTTATGGCCGACCTTATTCCATCAACTGCGCATATTCCTTTAGTCTGGAATATGGCTTACGATATTCGCCCAATGGATATGTTACAGGAAAAGGAAGACTTTTTAAACGAAGCAGCAGAAAATAATTACATCCTGTTTTTCCAGCACGATCTATATAATGAATGCGCTTCTGTGCAGAAAATGGAAAAAGGTGTAAGGTTAAAAGAAACGTTCACATTAGCTGAAAGTTAAAGAATCAAAATTTTAATAAAAAATATATAGCTATGAAATTAAAAGTAATATTATGTTTCGTATTTATCTTAATGATGAATTCAGTCTTTGCACAGGAACAAGTCTCAAAAAAAGAGAAAATAAGAGAGCAGTATAAAGAAACACTGAATCTGATTAACTCTGGGGAGTTTATTTTTGAAGCGAATAAAGCTTTTGCACATGGAGGTAGAACCATTAGTTTAACGTCGAATCCTAATTTCCTTATTATAAGTGAAGAAAATGCTGAAGCTGACCTTCCTTTCTTTGGCGAAGCATACACTGCAATTGGTTATTCGGGAGATACCGGAATTAAATTTGAAGGTCCGGTAGTAGATTACAATGTAAAACAAAATGATGATAAGCTTCGGATTGAAATTCGTTTCAAAGTAAAGTCAACAAACGAAATGTTTATTTGTTATCTAAATATTTCTTATAGCGGATCAACTACACTGAGTGTTGATAGTAATACAAGATCGCATATACGTTATGATGGGAAAGTAAGAACTACTGATAAGTAAATAATATAAATGCTCGAATTTTTAATAGCAGGAATAACTTTAGGATTTGTATGCGGAATATCACCGGGTCCGTTATTGGTTTTGGTAATAACCGAAACCATAAAACACAATCGCAAAGAAGGAATTAAAATAGCCTTAGTTCCTTTAATATCTGATTTGCCAATTGTATTGTTTTCTGTTTTTGTGGTATATAAATTATCTAATTTCGACATACTTTTAGGAATAATTTCATTTCTTGGAGCCGCCTTTTTATTGTTTTTGGCCTGGGAGAATATACGTGTTAAATCAATTGAAGTGAATTTAAATAATGAAAAGATCAAGACAATAAAAAAAGGAGTAATTGCAAATTTTTTAAGCCCGCATCCATATTTATTCTGGATGCTGGTTGGTGCTCCAATATCAATTAAAGCCTTTAACCTGAGCTTTATTGCTGCAGCTTTATTTATTGTTGGATTTTATGTTTTTATTGTGGGTACTAAAATAGGAGTTGCAATTCTTTCCGAAAAATCAAAAAATATTCTTTCCAGCAAGTCTTATATAGTTATTGTCAAAGCTTTAGGTGTTATTTTGCTATTGTTTGCTGTTATCCTGATAAAAGACGGGTTTAAATTCTTAAATGTATTTTAAGTCTTAAGTATAAGTAACCAAAAAGACCTGCGAGGTTTATTTCAGCAAATTATAGAAAAATTAACAAGTTGACTAAGTTGTTAATTAACAAAACCTCGCAGGTCTTGTTTTTTAAATTTATTAATTTTTATCCTGGCTCATTAATGCAAATGGATATTAATTGAGTACCTTTGCATCAGGTTATTTTTCGATTTTATCGAAATTTAATTTAGAATATCCTCGGGTGTGGTTGCCTGGGGATATTTGTATTTTAAGACTTATCTTTATGCAGCATTTAAATAAATGATTATGTTATTATTTTCAGAAACCATAATTGATAAGCTTGTTGTTCATAAAGTTGGAAGTAAATACAAGGAAGAAAATATTCGTTTTTCGAAAGATATTTTAAAAACTGATGATGATATAAAGGATTTACTGACAAAATATTTTCTTACTCCTTTTAAATCTAATGAATACTTTAATTTTTATCACGAGTCAGATTTAAATCTAAACGAAGTTTATCATTATGTTTCGCAAATATTTGATGATCCGGATAAAATTTATGATCAATCGGTAAACCTGGCTAAACATCTTTACGAAAACTCGACACATCCCAATATTAATGGTGGCGAGTTTTATACAGTATATTTTCAGGATATTGAGTTTAATAACGAGCCTGTTGATGCTATTGGTTTGTTCAAATCAGAAACACGCGAAACATTTTTAAAAGTTTATCCGAAAGATGATAATTATACTATAGAAAGCGAACAGGGAATCGACATTAAAAAACTCGATAAAGGTTGCTTGATTTTGAATTTAGAAAAAGAAAATGGTTTTGTTGTTACATCGGTTGATAAATTGAGTAAAGGAGAGGATGCAAGATATTGGATAGATGATTTTCTGAAAATAAAACAACGTGAAGATGAATATTATCACACCGAAAATGTGATGAAAATGTATAAGAATTTTGTTGTTAAGGAATTGCCTGATGAATACAATATTCCCAGAGCCGATCAGGTTGATATGATTAATAAATCGAAAAAGTTTTTTAAAGAAGCAGATAATTTCGAAATGGAAGATTTTGCCGAAAAGGTTATTGAAGACAAAGATCTTATCGATAGTTTTAATTCTTATAAAAAAGTTTACGAATCGGAAAATGAAATACAAATTTCAAATGAATTTGATATTTCACATAGTGCTGTAAAAAAACAATCACGTGTAATGAAAAGTGTTATTAAGCTTGATAAAAACTTTCATATATATGTACATGGCAACCGCGAATATATTGTTAAAGGTTTTGATAAAAAAACAGGGATGCAATATTACCAGGTATTTTTTAAAGAAGAAAAGTAATGAACGGAAATAATAGATCGAATATTAAAAAGGGAATGCCCGTGGCTATTGTTCTAAAGAAAGATCAAATAACCGGAAAGTTAACTGAAGGCGTAGTTTGGGATATCCTCACCAAATCGGCAACTCATCCACATGGAATAAAAGTTAGATTAACAACGGGTGAAGTTGGACGGGTAAAAGAGATTTTGGATTCATAGATGGTACTGAATATTTAAGAAAGAATAATTAAATTTAAGTTGTTTTATATTTACAATAAACTTAAAAGTTATAGTACAATGAAAAAAGCAGTAAAAATCTCAGGTATAATAATTGGAATTATTTTGATTCCTGTTATTGGCGGAATTAGCTATTTCTATGTAGCATTTAATAATTATTCATTTGAAGATGAATATCAGGTGAATGAAAATAACCTTACTTATTTTAATGAATCTTACAACGAGGCTCGTTACGATTTTAAGTTAAAATCAAATGAATTATCATTAGAATATCCCGGTACAAAAATATTCGAATTACCAGTAATGAGTAATAAGGATACCAATTTAACTATTGATTTCTGTTTTATTCCGGGTTCAAAAAAGGCAGATAAAATAATTATTCTCAGCTCTGGTGTGCACGGTGTGGAAGGATATACCGGCAGTGCAGTACAGCTTTTCTTTATGGACAACTATATTAACAAGGAGCTTCTTGAAAAAACAAGCGTTTTACTTATTCATAGTGTTAATCCTTATGGTTTTAAATACACAAGGAGAGTTACAGAAAATAATGTTGATTTAAATCGTAATAGTGGTATTGACAAGGAATTATACCAAACAAAAAATGAAGGTTATTCAAAAGTTTATGATTTAATAAACCCAAAAGAAAAAGCTAATCCCGGAAGTATTGCTAACCGTTTTTTCTTTGTAAAAGCTATTAAAAATATTATTAAAGAATCAATGCCAGTACTAAGGCAGGCTGTTCTACAGGGTCAATATGAGTTTCCCGAAGGAATGTATTATGGTGGTAATGATTTTGAACCACAAATTGAGAGTCTTGTTCCGATTATAGATACAATCTGTAATCCGTACAAAATTGTATTTGCCATAGATTTACATACTGCATACGGGGAACGGGGTAAGTTACATTTATTTCCAAATCCGGTAGAAGAATCTGTTAAAAAACGTATGGAAATAATTTTTGAAGGTTTTCAAATTGACTGGGGCGATTCAGATGATTTTTATACTTATTCCGGAGACTTTGCCGGTTACATAGGGAAAGTCAATAATGATAAAGTTTTTATCCCGATGCTTTTTGAATATGGAACTATGGATAGTCAGACAACAATTGGCTCAATAAAATCTCTGCATGTTATGATATTGGAAAATCAGGGCGAGCAGTATGGATTTGAATCTGAAGAGGATATGAAAAAAGTAAAAAATGATTTTATGGAGATGTATTATCCCTCATCGGATGCCTGGAAAAGCCATATTATTGATGAAACCAAAATCATATTTGATAAATCCCTTAAGCAATTTAGTGAATTAGAATTGAAGTAGGATTTTAAAAAGAATCTTGAATGAACCTAGAAAATAATTTATCAGCTAAAGATTTTATTCAAAAATTTTTTATTGAAGAAACCGGACGACTTGTTGATGCTGGATTTTATCATTTTGCATTTGTAATTATGGCTCAAGGATTAGAGACATTAGGTAGTTTTTTAGATTCAAAACCTTTAAAAGCGCGTGAACAGTCAAAGCTTCGTTTTTCGCATGCGATTAATCGATTAATGCCGAGACAATACGCTGCATTAAATAATAATCATGCTTTATATGATCAGCTACGAGCAAGCCTGGTTCACACCTTTACTGTAAGCAGACAAACATATTTAACATCGAAATCTAATACTGATTATGGAAAAAAACATCTTCAGGAAATAGATGAAAAATTGATTTTAGTTGTTGAAGATTTTTATGTGGATTTTAAAAAAGCATGTGAACGACTTTTTGAAGGTATGGATAAAGGAATTATATCAGATAAAAAAATACAATCTGTTTTTTATTATACTTTTTGAAGAGCTTGTTAATAATTAATTATATTGCAGATAATATGAATTTAAGTTATTCTCTATTATGAAAATCAGAAAAAAAGGGTATTGGTTGTTATTTATACTTACGCTTGTATTTACACTTGCGGCTTTATCGACTATACCCTCAGAAAGTGCAAGCAAACTATGCCTGATTGGCTATAAAGCACATTGTACATATACTCCAATCAGTACAATTATTTGTATAATTCCGGCTGGGGTAACATGTTTTATTCGTAAACGATTTTTTTTGTCGTATAAATAAATGACTATAATTCCTTAAGTTCAAAAGGAATTTCAAGGATAGACTGATATTCTAAGCCTTTTTCTTCAATTAATTTATCTCCGTGTTCGAAATACCAGCTTATTTTAATTTCAGAATCGGCTTCGGCAATTTTCTGAAATTCGAAGAATAATTCATAAAACATTTTAGCTGACGAAGAATTAAAATACTCAAGTTTACAAATCAAATGTGTTGATTTATTGGGTGATTTTAAGTAATCAGAAACCCACTCAAAAATTGGAGTAAAAAATTTAGTAGTATCTTCCGGTAAAGAATCTCCGGTTATTTCAAACTGGTTATTTTCTTTGTCAAATATAATTTCAGGAGTATCTCGGGTTCCTTTAATTTCAAGTTTTGATAACATCGATAAAAATTTATGCAATTACATTAAACGATAGAAATGATTTTTTATCATCAATTTTTTGGATGGAATAATTTATTGGGGAAATCAGTCGTCGTGCAATATCAATAAGCCCAATTCCAGATCCACCATTATTTGGAACGTTTCGTTCCCGTAATTTACTAAGATAAAAATCCTTTATCTCTTTTTTGTTAAGCCCGTTAATATAATCAAGATGTTCTTTCAGATCGTTAACTTTTTCATTACTGATTAAATTTCCGGTATTTATTACAAAATACTCTTCCGTTTCCCCGATCATAAAGATTCCTTCTTTTTTATTTCCTTCTTTTAAACAATGATGACTAATATTTTGAAGGAGTTCAACAAGAATATGATAAACCTTCTTTTTTGATAGTGCATCTTTTTTCTCTCTTTGAAGATTTTCTTCAATGATTTTTAAAACAGGAAAAATTGCATCTTGCGAGAAATCTCCTTTATGTATAACCATTATACTTTCCAACACCATTTTTTGATGATAATCTATGGCTGAATCAATTTCAAAAGCACAATCAGGGTTTTCTGTACTTTCTTCTAAATTTGATTTTAAAATTATTTGATTATAAAAAAACGAGAAATTTTCATCAAAATCTTTAAAAACATATTCTAATTTTTGTCCTGATTTACGTGCCATTTCAATTAATCCCAGACCGGCTCCTCCTTTATCAGAAATCTCTTCATTTTCAAGTACCTCTCTATACAAAGCTTTTAACTCATCTCGGTCCAGACTATTAACTTTTTCCAGTTGGCGTTTTAAATCCGTAATTTTACTGTTCTCGATTAAATTACCGGAAGTAATATAATATATATTGTGCCAGTTTTTAGTCAGAAAAAATCCTTCATCTGAAGATGCATATTTTTTACCTTCGAGAGATTCTCCGTGCCGAACAATATTTTGAAAGCATTCTGCCATTAAAAATGATGCTTTCTTTTTCATTTTGGAAAGAGTATCTATGTTATTTATGTTATATTCACTTAACTCAATAAGTTTATTGGTGATCTCATCGCTAAAATCGCCATTATATAACAGACATAAGTTATCTTCTTTAATTCGATCAAAAAACCAAAACGTTGTATTGATATCCATATACTTTGAAAATTGGATTGCCAATTAACTAATAAAGTAAAGAAAAATTTCTGAAAACCGCTAATTTTTCAGGCTAAATTATAATTAATTACAGCAATTTAATTGAATTATTTATTTAGATCGGCATTACAAATTTTTGAATTATCTTTAAAAATTAAAAAAAAGTAAGATATGAAAGCAGCAATTATAAATCAATTTGGAAATCCTGATATTTTTGAAATTAAAGATGTAGATAAACCGGTAATTAAACCTGATCAGGTTTTAATTAAAGTTAAAGCTGTAAGCATAAACCCTATCGATTGGAAACAGCGTAAAGGAAATCACAAATTTATTCTTGGTTCGCCTTTCCCGATTATTTTGGGATATGATGTGTGTGGAGAAGTTGTTGAAGTTGGAAATGAAATAGATAAGCTTAAAATAGGAGATTTTGTATTTGGGGTTTTAGATAATAAATATGGTGGAGCTTTGGCTCAATTTGCTGTTGGCCATGAAAAGTGTTTTGCAAAAGTTCCTAATAATATTTCTAAAGAAGAAGCTGCTGCTTTTCCAATGGTTGCGTTAACTTCATTACAAGCCCTTCGAGATAAAGCAAATTTAAAGGTGGGGCAAACAATCCTCATTAATGGAGCTTCAGGGGGAGTTGGGCATGTTGCAATGCAAATTGCCGGGATAATGGGTGCAAAAGTAATCGCTGTTGCCAGTTCGAAAAGTAAAGATTTTATTGAGCAATTCAAACCGGATCGGTTTATTGTTTATAATGAGCAAGATGTATTAAAGCTGGATAAAAAAACTGATGTATTTTTCGATGTAGCTGGAAATTATACTTTCCCCAAAATAAAACATCTTCTAAAGCCTAGAGGGGTTTATTTAAATTTAGCTTATCTTGATACTATAAAAAAGATGCCAATTTACAAGTTACATCAGTTATTTTCGAAAGGGAAAAAGGCTAAAACGTTTGTAATGAAACATGATAATTCTGATTTAAATAAAATTGCTCAGTGGATTAATGAAGGAAAATTAAAAATAAGTATAGATAAAACTTTCCGGTTAGAACAAATAACCGAAGCTCACGAATATGCTCAAAAAGGACACAATAAAGGCAAGAATGTGATAGTTATTAGTAAATAAATAATGTTATTGTATGTGTGCTAAAAGGAGTTCAAAGAAAAAAATTAACTGGAAAAAGCTTTTAGTTAAATCATTTTTTACTGCAGTATTTATCATATCGATTATTATTTTTACTTTGGTTGTTCTTGTAAAGATTGGTGTTTTTGGCAATTTACCTACTTATGCAGAATTAAAACAAATCAAAAATAATACGGCTACTAATATATACTCTGTTGATAACAAGCTTTTAGGACGATATTATTATCAGAACCGAACAAATGCATCTATTGAAGAAATTCCTGATTATTTGTTGAATGCCCTTGTTGCTACAGAAGATGTTCGTTTTTATGAGCATCATGGTATCGATCCTAAAAGCACCTTAAGAGTTCTGGTAAAAACAGTTATTTTATTTAATCGAAGCTCTGGGGGAGGAAGTACCATAACACAGCAATTAGCTAAAAACCTTTATGGTAGAAAAGATTTTGGAATTATGACAATTCCTGTGGCAAAAATCAGGGAAATGATTGTAGCTCGACGAATTGAGAAATTATATTCAAAAAAAGAAATATTAGAGCTTTATTTGAATACTGTTTCGTTTGGTGAAAATACCTATGGAATAGAAACTGCATCCATTATTTTTTTTAACAAACAACCTTCTGAACTTAAAATTGAAGAATCGGCAATATTGGTTGGTTTATTAAAAGCTAATACAAGTTACAATCCCAGGACAAACAAAGAAGCTGCACTAAAACGAAGGAATATTGTGTTAGGGCAAATGCATAAATATGGATATCTGAGAAAAGAAGAATTGGATTCGTTAAAACAAATTCCGATATCAATAAAATATCGAAAACTTACACATGTAGAAGGCCCTGCGCCATATTTCCGCGAATATGTTAAAAAAAGATGTTTAGAGATATTAGAAAATAAAAAAAGGCCTGATGGCAGTACATACAATTTATATACCGATGGATTAAAAATATACACTACTCTAAATGGCCAGATGCAGGAATATTTGGAACAGGTTGTTGCAAATCATTTATCTAAATTGCAAAAACAATTTAATAAGGATTGGAAAAACAAAGAACCCTGGATAGCAGATCCAAGGTTGGCTATATTACAAATCGAACAGAGTAAAGTTTATCAGAGATTAAGAAAAAGAGGTCTCTCACAACAGGAAGCAATAGCTGCAATGAAAGTTCTGCATAAAACGGAAATTTTTACCCGGGAAGGATATAAGGATACTTTAATTTCTTCTTTGGATTCTGTTTTGCATCATTTCAAAACACTTCAAACAGGGGCATTGGTTATGAATGGGAAAACAGGAGATATTCTTGCATGGCTTGGTGGAGTAAATTATAAGTATTTTAAATACGATCATGTTACTTCAAAAAGGCAGACAGGATCAACAATAAAACCAATTATCTACGCTTCGGCACTAAGACATGGAATTAAACCATGTGATTTTTTCGAAAACGATAGTATTGTTTATGATGATTATGATGATTGGACTCCAAGAAATTCTGATGGTGGCTATGGTGGATTTTATTCTGTAAAAGGTGCTTTGGCAAATTCTGTGAATACAATTAGTGTTAAGCTATTAATGCAGGCAGGAATTGACTCTACCATTGAGTTGGCTCATAAAATGGGAATATCTTCCTATTTACCACCTGTTCCTTCATTGGCTTTAGGTACAGGAGAAATATCTCTTTACGAAATGGTAAAATCGTATGCTGTATTTTTAAATGATGGAAGAAAAATTGAACCCAGGATAATTAGACGAATAGAAGATGCTGAAGGTAATATTATATATGCTGATCCGATGCATGTACCAACATATACTATTCTTTCAGAAGAAATTGCTCAAACAATTTTGGCAATGATGCAAGGTGTTGTTGATCGGGGAACAGCGAATGGTTTACGATCCCTTTGGAAATTTGAAGGAGATTTTGCAGGAAAAACAGGAACTACTCAAAACAATACAGATGCCTGGTTTATTGGAATGAATCCTAAGTTAATTGTCGGTGTTTGGGTAGGAGGTGATAGTCCGGTTGTAAGGTTCAGAACAACGATGTATGGGCAGGGTGCATATTCAGCTCTTCCTGTTTTTGCAAATTTCTTTCAAAAACTATATAAGGATAATAAGTATTCTTATCTGGGAAATGAAAAATTCAATATTCCTGATTCAATACAATCTCAACTGAATTGCAATGATTTTGATGAAGAAGGCGAATCCTGGATTTATGATCTTTTCAGGAAAGATGATACAGATATAGGAGAATTTATTCGAAGAATATTCGGAAGAAAGAAAAAACAACAAAGAGAGCAAAAACGACGATGATTACTGTAAAAACTAGTCATTAGGATGATAAGCCTAAATTTTTTATATTGACATTGGATAAAGCATAAAATATTTAGAATGAAACCTTCCAAAATATTAATTGTAGAGGATGATCCAATTTATGGTAAAATTATACAACATATTCTGGAAAATTTAGATCATGATATAAAACTTTTAAGATCTAATAATGGTTTCGATGCTTTAAAAATTGTAGAGAAAGAACTACCTGATTTGATACTTACCGATTGGGACATGCCCAAAATGTCAGGAATTGAATTTTGTAAAAAAATCCAGGCAAATAAAGAATTAGAATATATTCCTGTTATAATGTGTGCCGGAATTAATACTTCGTCAGAAAATTTACAAACAGCATTTGAATCCGGAGTAGTTGATTTTATTCGTAAGCCCATAGATAAAATGGAGTTAATGTCAAGAGTGAATTCCATGCTTAAATTATCGGAATCCTATCAGACTATAAAAAAACAAAAAGAAGAAATTGAGGCTGAAAAAGAAAAATCGGATAAATTATTGTTAAATATTCTACCTCAAAAAATTGCCAATGATTTAAAAGAATTTGGAAAAACAGAGCCTGAACTGTTTAAAGCAGTAACTGTTTTTTACAGCGACATTGTAGATTTTACAGCAAAGACATTAAAAATACCGTCAAATATATTATTGAATGAGTTAAACGATATTATTAAGGGTTTTGATGCTATTATGGATAAACATCATTGCGAAAAAATAAAAACTGTTGGTGATGCTTACGTTGCTGTTTGTGGATTACCCGTTCCGGATCCGAAACATGCTGAAAATATTTTAAATGCGGCCATAGATGCAATCGCATTTTTAAACAATAGAAATAAAAAGAGTAAATATAAATGGACAATTCGTTTAGGAGTAGATACAGGTGAGGTTGTTGGGGGAATTATCGGAACAAAAAAATATATTTATGATGTTTTTGGTGACCCTGTGAACACTGCTTCCAGACTTGAGAAGAATTCAAAAACAATGCGTATTCATATATCTGATACAACATATAAACTGGTTAAAGATAAATTCGAATTTGAAGAACAAACTCCCCTCGAAGTAAAAGGTAAAGGTATAATGAAAATGTATTTTGTAAAATCTACATAGTAAATTATCTTTTTAATATTTTTAGGCCATGTATTGGATTTAAATAGTATAGTCATTGCGAACGAAGTGAAGCAATCTTTAATAATTTAAATAGATAGCTTCGGACGTTTAACTCCTTTGCAATGACTCTTTGTATAGTTCATTTTGCTAAACAATTAAATTCCAGAAACAATAGATATAAAAACCAACAGATAAAAGCGAATCAATAAAAATATGTTGTCTTTGTTTTAAGGCTTTAAATTGTAAAATTACAGAACTGATAATTCTTAAGAAAAACTGAATCAGAAAAAATAAAAATACTTTAATTCCATATTTGTTATAAGTTTTTGCACTTTCGAATTGAAAACGAACAATCTCGGAAAAACTTCTTGATAAACCTTCGCTTTTACATGGATGACCCTCGATGGTTGCGCAAGCTGATTTTATTGGATGGTTATTTTTTTCGGCAGAAAAAATACCGGAATAAATAAAAATCAATATAATTATTCCGGCAAAACATAAATTTATAATATGGTAAGGCTCTTTAAAAAATGAGCCAAACTTATTTTTCATCTTCTTCTTCCAGTTCTTCTGAAACTTTTTCAACTTCTTCTGAAAATTCTTTTAATGCTTCGCTGGCTGCTTTAGCAGTTCCTCCCATTGATTCTTCAGTTATTTCTTCAATTTCGCCTTCAAGTTCTTCCATAGCTTCTTCCAAATCTTTTAATTCGTCTTCGTTTAATTCTTCTTCTATGGCTTTTTTGAATTCTTTTCCGAATTGTTCAAGTTTCGATGGCGCATTTCTAAATACATAAAATTGCCATCCTGCAATTGCTGTTCCTACAATTGAAATTACCAGGGCAGCAATAACCAATCCTTTCTTCGCATTTGCTTTATTTGCCTGTGAAAATCCAATTGCACTAAGCACAATAGCAATAATACCTGGTATTATTGCCCACATTCCAAGACAAGGGATAAACGAAATAATTAGGGCTGTAATACCCAATACCAGACCGGCTATGCCTAATCCCTGGCCCGCATTTGATGTTTTGTTTTCTTCCATGATTTTTGAGTTTATAAGTTAAATTTATCAAATATATGAAAATGACGTTATTTCTGCAATAATTGCTGCATGCTTAAATTGATTTTAAAGTTTTATTTTTTCAAATTTACATGCAATATATTTAAAACTATTTTGCTTGTAAAGTGTTTATAAGATTAAATATATAAAAAAGCTCAATCCAAAACTAAAATAATTACACTTAGGTGCTTAGCGCCTGCCTGTCGGTTTAACTGCCGAAGGAAGTCAGGCAGGAATTTGCTAACAAGTTTCTAATAAGATGACTGATTCTGAAATATTTTATAAAATTAGACGCTTAGCACCTTATTTTAACTAAACTCATATATGAATCAGCTTTTATCTGAAAAAAGATCGAAAATAAATTTCAAATCATTTCTTTGGCATGCAATATTCCTTGCTCTGGCAAGTAATTTTATGGATATTGATACTGTAATCCCCGCTATGCTTATACAGTCGGGCGGTACACCATTTCATCTTGGAATTTTAACTGCAATATTGCTTGGAGGATCGAGTTTTTTTCAACTGTTTTTTGCCAGTTATTTATCAAATAAGACTTATAAAAAAGGATATTTACTTACAGCCATTAATTTAAGAGTTTTCTCGTTATTTGTTTTGTCGTTTTTATTCTTTTACTCTGAGAATATTAAATCTGATTTGATCATTTTATTCATATTCATTATTATTTCCTTTTTTGCAATAAGCGGATCATTTGCAAACATTTCCTATATGGATATTTTTGGAAAATCTGTCAAGGCAGAAAAGAGAAAGAAGTTTTTTACACTTAAAGAATCAATAACCAGCATAGCTGTATTTATTTCGGCTTTAATAGTGCGCGAACTTTTAAAAAGATACGATTATCCGTCGAATTATAGTTTATTATTTTTTATAGCTGCATTTTTATTATTAATTGCTTCATTAGGGTTTTGGCAGCTAAAAGAAAAACGTTCAATAATTAAAACGAACAAAGGCATAATATCTTTTTTTAAGCAAATACCCTCTGAAATAAGGAAAAATAGCAATTTGAAGTATTATCTGGTATTAATAAATATTTTTGGTTTAGCTATAAGTCTTTTACCTTTTTTAATACTTTTTGCAAAAGAAAATTTTGAGCTAAGTGGTAAAATGATTGGAAATTTTTTGGTTTTTCGAATTACGGGAATGGTTGTTTCAGGAATGGTTTTTTATAGATTAGCCCATAAAGTGAATTATAAATTTATGGTTAAAATCGCGGCAATTGTGGGTGCGTTAATTCCTGTTATGAGTTTATTTTTAATACAGTACCAGTTCTATTATCAATTTTTATTTATATTATCAGGATTTTTTGTTTCAGCATATAAAATATCCAAGAATGGCATTTTATTAGAAATATCAAACTCTGAAAATCGGGCAAGATATACTGGAATTTCAGGAGCCGGAGATATTGTTTCTATGATTTTTCCGTTATTGGCAGGTGTATTAATTACGGTTTTTGGCTTTCATATCATATTTATAATAGTATCTGTAATTATATTTGCCGGTTTTTTTATTTCAACAAAACTAGACTGTAGCAAATCATTAAACTAATCAGATAAGAGTTTTAAGTAATAATTAAAAACTCGTTTACACAAGATCCTAAAATAATTGAAAATGCAAAGGAGAGAATAAAAATTTTAAAGGAAGAATTATTTTTTGAAAGTGCTAAAAAAGAATAGGGTTGTACTGATAGTTATCGGGA
>DAOWML010000220.1 GCA_030643125.1 Bacteroidales bacterium | reverse complement strand
TTCAAAATTTCCTTATTTGATTTCTGTTTTGTCATTTTAGTAATTAATTAAGTAATATATTTTTAACAATGTCTAATACTTTATAAAAGAAAAACAACAAATTTTTTCATAAGTAAAACATTTATAAGTAGATAATTTTTGCATAAAAAAGGCTAAATACGAATGAATTAAAGATCTTCGTATTCAATGTATTTGAAAGGTATACCAATAATAGATTCAAAATACTGTCCGGATTCTAAAACATCTAAATCTCCTTCTTCATAAAACCAGTTTACAAGAATGTTATTATTGTCAGGGTTATTTTCAAGAAGTCTTAACATTTCCAAAATAAATTTAGATGAACTGGTATTAAAATATTCAAGTTTAATATCAACACGTATTTCGTTAGCAATAAAATCTTTGGTCCAATCAAGAAGAGGCCTGAAGAATTTAGCAGCATCTTCCGGTATAGAACGCCCCTCGATTTTTAAAACACCATTATTATTTAATGCAACAGAAGGAGTTTTTTCTGTACCTTTTATTATTAAGTTTTTCATATTCAAATATCCTAAACTAAAATTTTAACCCAATTTAAAGAAAATCTAGCAAATAAAGTAAAAATCAATACTAATTTACAACTAATTTATAAATAATTGCAAAAAGATTGACTGAATGTTTAAAATTATACATAATAATGTGATTTTTATAAAGTAAAGAAAACAAAATAGTAATACTTTTGTTCGTAATTTATTTTTAAAAAGTAATTTTAAGATGAAAAAAACTTTTATACGTAAATATATCATTCCTTTTGCAATTTTAATAATTATTGCTGCAATTTTAATTGCTTCTATTACACGCAAAAAAATATATAAACCCAATATTAACGTGCATTCACTTTATTTATATATTCCATCCGGTTCTGATTATAGTGCTGTTATTCAAATTTTAGAAAACGATAGTATACTTAAAGATATTCGTTCTTTTAAATGGTTGGCAGAAAAGAAGAATTATCCAAATCATGTGTACTCTGGCAGATACAGGCTCGATAGTTTAATGAATAATAATGATCTGATCGATAAATTACGATCAGGATTTCAAGATCCTGTTAAGGTTGTTTTTAACAGTATAAGAACAAGAGAACAATTGGCCGGAAAGATTTCAAAACAAATTGAACCCGATTCGCTAACTCTGATAAAATCGCTTTATAATAATTCTTTAATTGTAGAATATGGATTAATACAAGAAACTTTCACTTGTATTTTTTTACCAAACACTTACGAGTTTTGGTGGAATACCTCATCTGAAAAATTTATTGACCGGATGTACAAAGAATACCAAAGGTTCTGGAGCGATGAGAGAAAAAGTAAAGCGGCGATCTTAAATTTAACTCCCGAAGAAGTAACAACTCTGGCTTCTATAGTTGATGAAGAAACTTATTATAGCAAAGAAATGCCAAGAGTTGCAGGAGTTTACATTAATCGTTTACGCAGGAGAATGCATTTGCAGGCCGATCCGACATTGAAATTTGCTCTTGGTGATTTTTCTATTAAAAGAGTTTTGAATGTTCATAAACAGATTGATTCGCCATATAATACTTATAAACGTTATGGATTACCACCGGGACCAATTTCTATTCCTTCTATTTCGGCTATTGATGCGGTTTTAAATTATGAAAGTCATAGTTACCTGTACTTTTGTGCTAAGTCCGATTTTTCAGGATACCACAACTTTGCAAAAACACTTTCACAGCATAATATAAATGCCCGCAATTATCAACGGGCATTGAATAAAGAAAGAATTTGGAGGTGATTATTATTAGAATTTTAATCCAGTTTGTGCATAAACCTGCATGAGCACTTTTTCTTCATTTTCCCAGCAAAGTTCTTTAGCAGCAATTAATGTATTTTCTTTCCACTTGTTGTAACGATTCTTTAACCTAAATATTTCTGAGATTTTTTGTGCCAGCGATTCCGGATCTTTATGATCGTATACAGTTCCTATTTTATATTTATTCACGATCTTTTGCATTTCTGGAAAGGGAGAAACTAAAACGGGAACTCCTGCTTGTATGTAATCGAAAAGTTTATTTGGTAAGGCATAATAGTAGTTTAATCCAATATTTTCTTCGAGAGCAATTCCTAAATCGGCTTTTGCAGTCTCAGCAGGTAAATCCTCAAACGGAATTCTGCCTTTTAATTTAACTTTTCCAGTTAATTTTTTATCCAGTATTCTTTCTTTTAATTGTTTAGTTATATCACCATCGCCTATTATTATGAGATTTGCATTTTCAACAAATTGCATGGCATCAATTATATGTTCCAATCCTCGGCCAACATTTAACGAACCTTGATACAAAATTTGGTTGACACTGTTTTTTTGAGTTTTATCAGGAAGATTTTGATCAATATAAAACGGAACATTTCGTACTATTTTCATTTTTATGCCATACTGTTTTTGATATGTTTTTGCTATAGATTCAGAAACAGTGTACGAATATTTTATTTTGGGTAGAATTTTTCTTTCAATAATTTTCCATACTTTTCTTGGGAAGTCTCTGTTTACCAGTTCAGGAACTTCGGTAAAATATTCGTGACTATCATACACCAAATGTTTAAATCTAAATTTGCTGGCGTAATATGAACCTAACAATGTATCCAAATCATTGGCAACGATAATATCAAATCGTCTGAAAAATAAATAGATAAACAAGCGGATATTATATTCAAGATAAAACCCGGGACCCTGTTTAAAAAATAATCTAAATCGTTTAGTATGGTAAGGACGATTATTAATCTGCAAACTTTGTGGTTTCTTTCTCCCGATAATAGTAACTCTGGCATCTGATTTCAATAAAGTGCTTGCAACTTTATGAATTCTGTTGTCGGTGACTAAATCATTTGTAACTGCAATATATATTCGCTTCACTTTTTTTACTTTACTAAATTATTTATCTAATCTGTTTTTTTAATGATAGAATTTCTTTAATAACTATTCTATAAATGACTAAAGTTTAAGAATGCATAAAATATTTATTAAACATTTTAGCTCATTTTAGTCATTTTAGTCATTTATAATTTTCAATCCTTATCTTTGGACAATAAAATAACAACTTATGCTTGAGATTAAAGAAAATTTCACGTTAAAAAAATATAATACTTTAGGCATTGATGTTAAAACCCGCTATTTTGCTGAATATTTCTCAGTTACTGAATTAATCGATTTTTTTAATTTACATCCAAAACAAGATTTGCCTTTAATAATTTTAGGAGGAGGAAGTAATGTTTTATTTACAAAAGATTTTGAAGGTTATGTACTTCATCCTGATATTAAAGGAATTGAAATAATTGATGATTCAGATGATTTTGTTAAAATACGAGTTGGAGCAGGTGTAGATTGGGATGAGTTGGTAGATTATTGTGTTGATAGAAATTGGGGAGGTATTGAAAATTTATCATTAATTCCCGGTAATGTTGGTACTTGCCCAATTCAGAATATTGGAGCTTATGGAGTTGAGGTAAAAGACGTTATTACAGAAGTTGAAACACTGGAAATTGACAGGTTGAAAATTCATTTATTCAAAAATGAAGATTGCCGGTTTGGTTATCGTGATAGTATTTTTAAACGCAAATTAAAAGGGAAACACATTATTAACTATGTTACTTTTCAGTTAAATAAACAGCCTGCTTTTAAGCTTGATTATGGTAATTTGAAAGAGGAACTTGGAAAATATAATGAGATAAATATAAAAAACATACGACAAGCGGTTATAAATATAAGAGAATCAAAATTGCCAAAGCCGGAAGATATAGGAAATGCCGGTAGCTTCTTTAAAAATCCTGTTGTGCAAAATTATAAAGCCGATGAATTAAAAAAATATTACCCGGAAATGCCTACATATATTCAAGGAAGTGAGCTGATTAAAATTCCGGCAGGTTGGTTAATCGAAAAGGCGGGATGGAAAGGTAAAAGCATAGGTAGGGCAGGTGTGCATAATAAACAAGCTCTTGTATTAGTTAATCATGGAGGAGCAACAGGCCGGGAAATTTTATATTTAGCACAGGAAATTCAAAAATCAGTTAAAGAAAAATTTGGAATTGATTTGGAAATGGAAGTGAATATAGTATAGAGACGCAATGCATTGCGTCTGTTAGCATTCCAAATTTTAAATTAGTAACCATTATAACTTACAATATCATTTACATTTTTTCTCCTTTTTTCGCGTGTTTCGTTTGCAGGATATCCTAAGGTAATTATTAAAGGTACTCGTTTTGATTTAGGTATATTTAATAGTTTTTTTACTTTGGGTTCGTCAAACCAGCCAAGCATACAAGTTCCTAAACCTTCGGCTGCGGCTTGTAAACATATATGTTCTGCTGTAATGCCGATATCTATTAATGGGAATTGTTTATTTTTTATTAAACTACCGGCATTTGAAGTAAAATTGGCTTTTTCTTCAACAATTACAATATGAATCGGAGCTTGCTTTGTAAAATGATTCATACCTAAAATTTTGCTGGAAGTACAATCAGCAATTTTATTTTTTAGCTCCTGCTGATTAACAACAATAAATTTCCAGGGTTGAGCATTGCAAGCTGATGGTGCTAATCTTCCTGCTTCTAATATTCGTTCAAGTTTATCTTTTTC
>DAOWML010000200.1 GCA_030643125.1 Bacteroidales bacterium | reverse complement strand
GGCTATAATAATTGATCCTAAAAATCATAATAAAAAAGATGAGTATATTGATTTGATGGTCGATATACGCAAAAAGAAAGGACTAACACGCGAAAAAGCTGCAAAGCTTATTGAAGATCCCTTATTTCTTGCAACAATTATGATTAAAAATGGTGATGCCGATGGCGAAGTTGCAGGTGCTGAAAATGCAACTGGTGATGTTTTAAGACCCGCTTTTCAATATGTGAAAACTAAACCTGGATTTAGTGTAGTTTCCGGAGCTTTTTTAATGATTTTAAAAGATAAAAATTTTGGAGAAGATGGTTTGCTTGTTTTTGCTGATTGTGCTGTTCATCCAAATCCAACAGATAAAGAACTTGCGGAAATTGCTGTAGCCACAGGCGAAACAACAAGGTCTATTGCAGGTTTCGAACCTCGTATTGCAATGCTTAGTTTTTCAACTAAAGGAAGTGCTGTACACGAAATGGTCGATAAAGTAGTTAATGCAACGAGAATGGCCAAAGAAATGGACCCATCATTAAAAATTGATGGTGAATTGCAGGCAGATGCAGCAATAATAGAAGCTATAGGACAGAAGAAAGCTCCGGGAAGCGAAATAGCCGGAAAAGCTAATGTATTGGTATTTCCTACACTGGAAACAGGAAATATTGCTTATAAGTTAGTACAGCGTTTGGCTGGAGCCGAGGCCGTAGGTCCAATATTACAAGGAATGGCAGCTCCTATTAATGACCTTTCAAGAGGTTGTTCAGTGAGCGATATTGTAAATTTAGTTGCAATTACAGCAAATCAGGCAGCAGGAAATTAATTATATATAAGCAAATAAATAAAATGAAAATTTTAGTATTAAACTGTGGTAGTTCATCTATTAAGTACCAGTTATTAAATATGACAAATTCTGATAATGCTGATGTATTAGCAAAAGGCATTGTCGAACGAATAGGCATTAGCAATGGTGAACTTAAGCATAAAACTAAAGATGACAAAAAATATAATTTTACAACTGATATTCCCGATCATACAAAGGGAATTGATTTAATTTTTGATGCGCTGTTATCACCCGACCATGGAGTGATTAAAAGTGCTGAAGAAATTACTGCTGTTGGTCATCGTGTTACGCATGGTGGTCAATATTTTAAAGAAAGTGCACTAATTACAAAAGAGGGTAAAGAACGAATTGAGGAGATTATTGAATTAGCACCACTTCATAATCCTGCAAATCTTAAAGGTATTTTAGCCATGGAAAAATTATTGCCTAAAGTACCTCAGGTGGCTGTTTTTGATACTTCATTTCATCAATCAATGGAACCAAAAGCATTTTTGTATGGATTACCTTATGAGTATTATGAAAAATATAAAGTGAGGCGATATGGTTTTCATGGTACAAGTCATAAGTTTGTTGCAAAAAAAGCTTGTAAACTAGTAGGTTGGAACTGGGAAGATAAAAAAGTAATTTCTTGTCATTTAGGAAACGGTGCATCGGTTGCTGCTATTAAAAACGGTAAATCAATAGATACCTCAATGGGTTTTACACCAGTCGAAGGATTATTGATGGGAACACGTGCCGGTAACCTTGATTTAGGTGCTTTGTTATTTATCGCTGAAAAGGAGGATTTAACAATTCAGGATAGCAATAATATGATTAATAAGCGCAGTGGTTTATTAGGTATTTCAGGCCTGTCATCAGATATGAGAGATCTTGAGCAAGCTGCCGCGGAAGGACATGAAAGAGCAAAGTTAGCATTGGACATGTTCACTTATAGAGTTATACATTATATTGGTGCTTATGCTGCTGCAATGGGAGGAGTGGATTTAATACTGTTCACCGGAGGAATCGGCGAAAATGGTTTTGATGTGAGACGCGATGTTTGTAAGAATCTTGAATTTTTAGGTGTTGATTTTGATGTTGAATTAAATGATAAAAAACGCGGTATTGATCTGGAACTAACTAAGCCGGGATCCAAAACAAAAGTTGTAGTGGTTACAACTGACGAAGAGTTGGTTATTGCTCAGGATACTCAAAAAATTGTTAGTGAATTATAAATAATTTATAAATATAGTTATTACATATTTTTGCGGCAATTTTAGATATGTGTTTAAAATTTAAAATATAATAAAATGACTTTTAAATCATTAAACGATATAGTAAGCATTGCTAAGAGTAAAGAAACAAGGCGATTAGCAGTTGCAGCAGCAGCTGACAGACCTGTTTTGGAAGCTGTTAAAAATGCTTACCTCGAAGGAATAATTATTCCGGTATTGGTTGGAAATAAAACTGAGATCGAAAGAATATGCAAAGAAATAAATTTTGATCTTTCAGGGATTGAAATTTATGAAGAAAATATCCCTGCTATATCATCAATTAAAGCTGTTGCTCTTATTAAAGAGGGAAAAGCAGATATTTTAATGAAAGGCCTGGTAAGTACTGCTCCATTATTAAAAGCTGTTCTTGATAAAGAAAATGGTTTAACAAAAGGATCAACATTAAGTCATTTTGCACTTATAGAATCGCCATATTATCATAAGTTAATTGGTATTACTGATGCAGGAATGAATATTTTACCAAATTTAAACGAAAAGGTAGATATCATAAATAATTCTGTTGAAGTATTTCACCGTTTAGGAATAAAAATGCCTAAAGTTGCTGTTGTGGGGCCATTAGAAGTTGTAAATCCTAAGATAGAGTCGACAACACATGCTGCCATGTTAGCTGTAATGAACAGAAGAGGACAAATACAAGGATGTATAGTTGATGGACCATTTGCAATAGATAATGCTGTTTCTAAAGAAGCAGCCGAACACAAAGGTATTATTAGCGATGTAGCCGGTGATGCTGATATTTTAGTTGCTCCGGATTTAAATAGCGGAAACATGCTTTACAAAACATTAATGTTTATGGGAGGATGTACTTCTGCCGCTGTAATTATGGGAGCTAAAGTTCCTATCGTTCTTACTTCAAGAGCAGATTCGGATAAAAGTAAAATGATGTCGATAGCTTTAGCTGCGGCAATGTAATTGTGTTGAATAATTAATTTGAAAAATAAATAGAAATGGAAAACCAAAGAATTTTAGCTATAAATCCGGGTTCTACATCAACGAAAATAGCCGTTTATCAGGGTTCAAAATCAATATTTTTGAAAAATGTCAAACATTCTTCTGAAGATTTAAAACCCTTTCCTAATATCGTTGATCAGTTTGAGTTTAGAAAAAAAATTATTTTAGAAGAACTCAAAGAAGCCAAAATAAGAATCGATTTAATTACAGCTATTGTTGGCCGTGGTGGATTGGTTAAGCCAATAGAATCAGGTGTTTATGAAGTTAATGAACAAATGATTAAAGATTTGCATGAAAGTAAATTAGGTGAGCATGCAAGTAATTTGGGAGGTTTAATTGCAAATGATATTGCTAAATCTTTAAAAGGAGCAAGAGCCTTTATTGCTGATCCTATTGTTGTTGACGAGATGGAAGATGTAGCTCGTTATACTGGTCATCCTAAATTTACTCGTCATTCAATTTTCCATGCTTTAAATCAAAAAGCAATTGCTCGAAAATATTCAAAGTCTATTGATAAACCTTATGAAGAACTTAACTTAATTGTTTCACACTTAGGTGGCGGTATTTCTGTCGGTGCCCACAAAAAAGGCAGGGTAATTGACGTAAACAATGCTCTTGATGGTGATGGACCATTCTCTCCTGAAAGAACAGGAACTTTACCTTGTGGCCAGGTTGCAAAACTTTGTTTTAGCGGCGAATACACTCATGATGAAGTTAAAAAGATGATAAAAGGAGAAGGTGGCTTTGTATCTTATCTTGGAACAAATGATGCTTACGAGGTTGAAATGAAAATTAAAGCTGGTGATAAAAAGGCAGAAAAGATCCATGATGCAGTTGGATATCAGCTAGGTAAAGAAATTGCATCATTAAGCGCTGTTCTAAAAGGAAAAGTTGATGCAATTATTTTAACAGGTGGTATGGCTCACGATAGAATTGTAGTTGATTATATTAAAGAAATGGTTACGTTTATTGCTCCGGTTGTTGTTTATCCGGGCGAAGATGAAATGGAAGCATTAGCGATGAATGGCAGAATGGTTATGAGTAATGAAATAGAACCAAAAATCTATAAATAGAAAATTGTAGTATATATGGAAAAGGCATCTGTTTTGATGCCTTTTTTTTATGGCGTTGAAATACTTACAGGTATTATCTTGCCATTAAAATATTTACTTCCGTTAATTGCAAAATAGTATATGAAATTAGCCATTTCATCTGCATTTAGTGGTGCTTTAAAATCGGGAAAAGCGGTTTTTAGCATTTCGGTATTAACTGCCCCAAGAGCTAAACAGTTAAATTTTATATTATCGTTTTTAAATTCTTCGGCCAGGCATTCCGTTAAATTAGCCAATGCTGCCTTACTTGAGCTGTAAAATGACAAGCCCGGAAATTTAGAACTTCCCTGATAACCACCCATACTTGAAATATTAACCACATGCCCTAATTTACTTTTTTTAAGAAATGGAATTAAATCTTGTATTAAAACTGAATGACTAATAAAGTTAATATTATAAATTTTCTGAATTTCTTCAATATCTATATTTACAAAAGATTTATTTATTAGATATCCGGCGTTGTTAATCAGAATGTCTACAGAGTTAATATGCTTTATTATTTCATTTTTAAGTCTGTTTTTTACATTGTTTGGATTTTCAATATCAAATACTACAATTTTAATTTTACTTTTTAAATTCTGCTTTAAACATTCATTTTTTAATTCTTTTAGAAGATTCTCGCTTCGTGCAATAGCTACAACCGTGTTATTTTCATTTTTTGAAAATAATTTCGCCAGCTGAAAACCAATACCTTTACTTGCTCCTGTAATT
>DAOWML010000163.1 GCA_030643125.1 Bacteroidales bacterium | reverse complement strand
TTAATTGCTTTTGCCGATTTAAATGTAATTGTTATCGACTGAATAATCATAAATGCCACTAATCCATAAGGTGCAACATAAGCACTTTGAATCAATCCCATACTGCTTAATACATCGTTAATAGCAGTTGTATAAAGGATAAACATTCCTAAAAAAGCAAAAAAGGCTGTGGGTCTTCTTCTAATTGCTGATTTAAGAAGCACACCAAAAGTAAGGTAAAGTCCAAAAATCAAAATATAGATTTCGAAAAACATCCTGTATTTTCCGTAGAAATTTGCAGGCGTTGCAAACACAAGGAGGGTGACAAAAACACCTATAATGATTATTATATTTTTTAAAATTTTAGGGAAATCAACTTTAAAAAGGCTATAAATAAAAAGAGCAAATAATGGAATTGTTCCAAATCCCGAAAAATTGTCGAGTTTAACCAGTAATTCCCAATTAATGTTTGGAATAAAAAAAGTAATGATTCTATCTCCTGTAGTGATGTTACGAAGTATCATCACAATACTCACGATACTAAAGTATAAGTTTGATACATCTTTTCTGCGGAACAGGTACATATTGAGATGGTTTATACCAATTACCAGTATTATACCTATTATAATTAGGTTAAGAATATCCATCCACCTGGATTCGGATCGTAACTTTTCGTAAGTGCCGAAAAATATTGGTTTTTGAAGGCCGGCTCTCTGATGTGAAAAGTTTGAAACCTGTATTATTACTTCTATTTTATCAGTTTTTTCTTTCTCCGGATCTAAAATAAATGGAATATCCTGAAATTTAAATTGAGGAACAGACAATGTATCAGTTATTCCAACTTTCCCAACTTCGGTAATTAGGTTTCCATTTATCCATAATTTATAATTCGAGAAAACAGAAGATATTTTTAATCCATAAATTGTTTCGGCAGAGTCCGGCTTTTTATTAATAACTAACCTGTAAGTAGCAAAACCTTCGTTTGGGAGCTTCACACTATCAAGCTTATAGTTTGTCCAGGATTTGGGTATTTTTACAAATTGTGGATTTAATTTACCTTCAGAATCCCTAAAATCCTGAGGTTCTAACAGCTTATTCCAATAAAACTCCCAATCTCCCTGAAGCTTAATACTATGTATTTCTTCAATATTGGTTAATTCCAGATCAAGTAATCCATTCTTAATATAAAAACTATTTCTAGATGCTGAAACAGTTATGCTTAAAAACCACAAAATAGTAATTGATAAAAGTATGCGAATTTTCATAATTAAGGTTTTGTAATAGATTACCTAAAACTAATTCATTTTTATGAAAATCTCGAAATTATGTTAAGAAATATAATTTGAAATAATTATTAGGAATAAATCTAATGGAATTTGTATCAATAAAAAATCTACTTGTTTACGATTAAAAAAAATCTCCACCAATTAACAAAATTAATAAACATTTTAACAATTATTTCAAAAAAGTTGAGAAAGCGAACAATTATTTTAAAAATGTGTTGTACAACAGAATTTTATAACTATTTTTGAACTCGTTTTTAAAATTAAAAATGAATAACACACTCTATTTTAAAGAACTAAAAGAAAAGATACTCAAAAAGACTATTTATAATTATAGATATATAAATAATTAAATAATAATTACTAATTAAAATTGAATTAAAAATGGAAACTATTTTTTGGTTTATTCCTTTTGCATCAGTCCTGGCACTGATATTTGCATGGTTCTTCTTCAAAAATATGATGAAAAATTCTGAAGGGACTGATAAAATGAAAGAAATTGCCCAGCACGTTAGAGATGGTGCAATGGCTTATTTACACAGGCAGTATAAAGTAGTAGGAATGGTATTTATTGTATTATTCGTTATACTTTTAATGCTGGCTTATTTTGGACTACAAAATCCATTTGTTCCAGTAGCTTTCTTAACCGGGGGTTTCTTCTCTGGTTTATGTGGTTATTTAGGCATGCGTACTGCAACTTATGCTTCTGCAAGAACTGCTCACGGAGCATCTCAATCATTAAATAAAGGATTAAAAATTGCTTTCCGTAGTGGTGCAGTTATGGGTCTTGTTGTTGTTGGTTTTGGACTATTAGATATCAGCCTTTGGTGGGTTATATTAACTAAATTAGTTTATACAGCTGAACATATGCAAGAAGGACTGCATGCTCTTGGTTTAACATTTGTTCATGCAGGAACAACACCTCACGAAAAATTAATTGAAATTACTGCAACAATGTTAACATTCGGTATGGGTGCATCAACTCAGGCATTATTTGCTCGTGTTGGTGGTGGTATTTTTACTAAAGCTGCCGATGTTGGAGCTGACCTTGTAGGTAAAATTGAAGCTGGAATACCTGAGGACGATCCTCGTAACCCTGCTACTATTGCCGATAACGTTGGTGATAATGTAGGTGATGTTGCCGGAATGGGTGCTGACTTATACGAATCATATGCAGGTTCGATACTTGCTACTGCTGCATTAGGAGCAGCCCTTCCTTTGGTTGCAGGGATGGATCCTGTAAAAGCAATTATTGCTCCTATGATTGTTGCTGCTATCGGTATTATTCTTTCAATTTTAGGTATCTTCATGGTTCGCACAAAAGAATCGGCAACTCAGAAAACATTATTACATGCATTATTATTAGGAACTGGTGGTAGTTCGGTTTTAATCCTGATTGCTGTTGCTGTTTTAGCATATGTTGGCTGGATTAGCTGGGGAATATTTGGTGCTGTTGTGGTCGGCCTGGCTGCTGGTGTTATTATCGGTCAGGGAACTGAATATTTTACTTCTGATGAATATAAACCTACACGAGGTATTGCCAAACAAGGACAACAAGGTCCTGCAACAACTATTATAGAAGGCATTGCTGTCGGTATGTACTCTACATGGATTCCTGTTTTGACAATTGTTTTAGCTATTATTGGCTCTTATGGGTTCGCCGGCGGATTTAACAACTTCGCAATGGGTGTTTACGGTATAGGTTTCGCTGCTGTAGGTATGCTTTCAACTTTAGGTATTACATTAGCAACTGATGCATTCGGCCCTATCGCTGATAACGCAGGTGGAAATGCAGAAATGGCTAAGCTCCCTAAAGAAGTAAGAGAACGTACTGACGCCTTAGATATGTTAGGCAATACAACTGCTGCAACCGGTAAAGGATTTGCAATTGGTTCTGCTGCACTAACAGCAATGGCTTTATTAGCTGCTTACATGGAAGAAGTTAGATTGTGGTTAGGAAGAATGGCTGGTGAAGGTTTCAAGCAAGTTGGTGATACATTATTTTACAATGATAATATACCTGTAGTAGAACAAGGACAAAAGGCTGTTGAATTAGCAGGAGCTTCTATTAAAGATTTTGTATATGCTTATGATCTTACCATATTTAACCCAATGTTATTAGGAGGATTATTTCTGGGAGCTATGATGGCATTCGTTTTTAGTGCTATGACAATGAAAGCTGTTGGTCGTGCTGCCGGAGCAATGGTTGAAGAAGTACGTCATCAGTTTAAAACAATTGTTGGAATTATGGACGGAACAGGAAAGCCTGATTATGCAAGATGTGTTGAAATTTCGACTCGTGGTGCTCAAAAAGAAATGTTGGCTCCTTCATTATTTGCAATTGCTGTTCCAATTATTGTTGGAGTTATTTTAGGTGTAGCCGGTGTTGTTGGATTATTAGTCGGAGGACTGGTTACAGGGTTTACTTTAGCAAGTATGTTAAATAACGCTGGTGGTGCATGGGATAATGCTAAAAAGTACATTGAAAAAGGAAACTTAGGTGGTAAAGGCAGCGAGACTCACAAAGCAGGTGTTATAGGTGACACTGTTGGTGATCCATTTAAAGATACTTCAGGACCATCATTAAATATCCTTATTAAACTTATGACAATGGTTTCGGTTGTAATGGCTGGATTAACTGTTGCTTTAGGTTTATTTGCATAAGATTAAAAAATATATTTACTTATTTAAAAGAGTTGGCGTACTTCGTTAGCTCTTTTTTTATTTAATCGGAACATTATTTCATTGTTATTCTGATTATTTTTATATTTGAAACTAAAGTAAATTTAAGAACTAAAAATATTTTAAGATGGGAAAAGGAGATAAAAAAACCAGAAGAGGAAAAATAACAATGGGTAGTTATGGTAAGAGAAGACCAAAAAAGAAAAAACCAGCAATTGTAGAAGTAAAAAAAATAACTCCAAAAGCAAAAGTTACTCCAAAGCCAAAAGCAGAGACTAAATAAAAACATGTCCGTCCAGCAGGCGGGGCTGAATCAAAACCAAAAGTGGAAACAAAGCCTAAGACAGAAACAAAACCTAAAGCTAAGGCAGAGTCAAAGCCAAAATCTGAACAAAAAACAAAACCAAAGGCTAAGCCTAAAACAAAACCGAAAGAAGAAACTAAAAAATAACATTCTTAAAAATGATTAGGGTTGATCCCGATAACTATCAGTACAACCCTATTCTTTTTTAGCACTTTCAAAAAATAATTCTTCCTTTAAAATTTTTATTCTCTCCTTTGCATTTTCAATTATTTTAGGATCTTGTGTAAACGAATTCTCAATTATTATTGATTTATGGATCAAAGTGTCAGGATCATTTGCCATTGTTAAATATCCTTCGTAATAATTAATTGCCAACTTTTTATTGTCTAGATAATAATCATATAATTGACCCATCTTAAACGAGAGCAATGGAGTTGCATCACTTTTATATGCCAATTTCAAATATTGTAATGATAATTGATATTTATCCTGATTTAAATAAATATAAGCCATCTCGGAATAAATATTTGATATTTCATTAGGTGCAGGAGTTAGTATCTGCATTGCATTGTATAAAAAATGTATTCCTTCTTTATTTTCTCCTGATCTGCCTAAGGCACTACCTAAGAAAAAACAGGTTTCTGCATCTTTATCATTAAATTCATATGCAAATTTTAAATCTATAGTTGCTTTTTCAAATTCCTTTTTCTCGAAATGGACTAAACCTCGATATTTCAAATTAAAATATGAAGTGTCTCCCATCTCCAAGAGTTTATTAAAACCGACAATCGATGAATCAAAATCCCGATTCAAATAATATGAGTATGCGAGAATTTTCTTAAGTTGTGTATTCTTACTTTTTTCTAATCCCAATTTACAGGTTTTAATTGCCTCTAAAAAACATCTTTCCGAATTATACAAATTTGCTAATTGAATATAACAGCCTATATCATACGGGTTAAGACTAATAGCTGTTTTATAAGCATAAATTGCAGGTAATGGAATATTTATTCGTGCTGTACAAAAAGCCAGTTGTTTGTAATAATAAAAGTTTGTAAAATCAATTGCCGTAGCTTTCTGATAATAATGAATTGCCGGAGTATATTCCTTTTTCTTTCGAAAAATATTTGCTAGATTTACAATAGGCTCCAGTGACATCGTGTCTCTTAAATACTGCTTGTAATAAATATTTATTGCATCTTCATCTTTACCAATAAAATCATATACTTCAGCCAAGGCATTCTCAATAATAGGATTAACAGTGTCTAATTCAATTGCTTTCTCAAATACTTTTAAAGCATCGAAATATTTATATTTTGCCTGATATGATTTCCCAAGATAGTACTGCGTAAGCCAATTTACAGAATCCTGCTTAATAATTTCATTTGCCACTATGATTGCTGAATCGTACTGACTTTTTAAAATTTTCAGTTCAAGATACTGAACTGAATTTTGATTTTAGGAAAACAGGTTTGTTGAAAGCAATATTCCCAGAAATAAAAATAATTTTCTCATTAA
>DAOWML010000071.1 GCA_030643125.1 Bacteroidales bacterium | reverse complement strand
ATTTTTATTATGTAATGGTTTTAACATTTTAGGATGAATAACCTTTGCTCCAAAATAAGCCAACTCAACAGCCTCCTGATATGAAATTTTATTCAACCTCTCTGTGTCGATAAAATATTGTGGATCTGCATTTAAAACACCATCAACATCTTTCCAAATAATAACTTTTTCTGCGTTTAATAAATTTGCTAATACCGCAGCAGTGTAGTCTGAACCTTCCCTGCCCAAGGTAGTCACAAATCCATTTTTCGATCCACCAATAAAACCTTGTGTTAAATAAATTTTGTCATTTTTAAAATTGAAAGAATCTTCAGCCTTGACTTTGGTCAATGCCATATCAACTTTTGCCTCTCGGTAAGTATCGTCAGTTATCAAAACCTTTCTAATATCAATCCATTTATTTGATAATTGCTGCGAATTTAAAAATGCACTTACAATCGTTGTTGAGAATATTTCTCCAAAGGAAACAAGCTGATCATATTTTAAATCAAAAGAATTGTATTTTTCTTTGAATAATACATTATAAAGCTTTTTGAATTCATTCTCAATGTCCGAATAGATAGTATTGTTTTTATCTGGAAATAAATCATTAATAATATTAAAATGATAAGATTTTAAAACTTCGAATTTATTGATACACTTATCTGTTTCCTCAAAAGACAGTTTTAAGATTTCTTCAAGAGCGTTTGTTGTTTTTCCCAATGCTGAAACAACAATAATAAGGTTATCAGAAAACTTTCTTACAATATTTAAAAGATTTTCAACTCCTTTAGAATCTTTAACTGAAGCGCCACCAAATTTAAAAACAAGCATACTAAACAATCCATTTTAAAATGATAAAAGCTTACAAATTTAACATTTCTTATTTTTTAACCCTTGTAAAAATCAATAAACTTTGTATTAAGAGGTTTTTTTCAATATTTTACTTTTATTCATAAAATTAAATCTATTTTTGTACTATATAATTAGATAAATTCAATTTGACTTGTTGAATTTTCTACATTTCTAACTCTTTAATTATTGCTTAATGAAAGGCTACAGTATTACTACCTTAAACGAATTTATAATTCGTCGTCAGGCCAATATCCCATACGCAAAAGGAGAACTTTCTAATTTACTTCATCACGTTGGTATCGCTGCTAAAGTGGTTCACAAAAAAGTAAACAAAGCCGGGTTAGTTGATGTATTAGGAGAAGCCGGAGCAATAAATGTTCAAGGCGAGACTCAACAGAAACTTGATGTTTTTGCTGATATGCAGTTTACTGCTGCTTTAAAAAACAGTAGTGAATGTTGTGGAATTGCATCAGAAGAAAATCAGGAAATCATAACTTTTGATGATGAACTTTCACTAGATGGCAAATATATTGTTTGTATGGATCCTTTAGATGGGTCATCAAATATTGATGTTAATGTTTCAATTGGCACCATCTTCTCTGTTTACCGGAGGATTTCTCCAAGAGGCGAAAAAGCACAATTAATAGATTTTTTACAGGAAGGAAATAAACAAATTGCCGCAGGATATATTATTTATGGTTCATCAACCATGATGGTTTATACTACAGGATTGGGAGTTAATGGATTTACGCTTGATACAGGGATTGGAGAATTTTGCCTTTCGCATCCTGATATTAAGACTCCTGAAAATGGTAAGATATATTCTTTAAATGAAGGAAATTATAATAAATTTCCCGAGGGAGTAAAAAAATATATTAAATATTGTCAGGAAAAAGATAAAAAAACAAATCGTCCATATTCGGCACGATACATTGGATCACTTGTTGCAGATTTTCACAGGAATTTATTAAAAGGAGGAATATTTATTTACCCCGAAACCGAAAGCGCTCCAAATGGAAAACTAAGATTATTGTACGAATGTAATCCTATGGCATTTATAGCTGAACAAGCCGGAGGAAAAGCAACAAACGGAGATATCAGAATCATGGATATTAAACCTGAAACTTTACATCAGCGTGTCCCTTTATACACAGGTTCGAAACAAATGGTTGAAAAATCTGAAAAATTTTTAACTGAATTTGGGAAATAAACTTATTTTTAAAAAATTACGTTCAAAAAAGGTGGTTGAATTACAACTACCTTTTTTATTTTTAACTTTGTCAGGTTTTGGAAATAAAATTATTAAATAACGTTATTAAGGAACATTCAAAGATTATTGAATGTACTAATTCAATTAATAAAACTGAAAAACTATTTTTAAAAAATCTTACCGGCTCTGCCAGGAGTCTTTATATTTCCAATATCATAAATAATCTTAGTTGCAATCATTTAATAATACTTCCCGATAAAGAAGAAGCTGCCTATTTTCAGAATGATATATCAATTATTTCTGATCAAAAAACAATTTTTTTCCCGACTTCATTTAAAAGATCGATTGTTTATGGGCAGGAAGATAGTTCAAATCTGTTATTAAGAGCAGAAACATTACAACTGCTTGCAAACAATGAAAAATTAATTATTGTTACTTACCCTGAAGCAATTATCGAAAAAGTTATTAATAAAGATAATTTATTAAACTCTACTCTAAAACTGAGTGTCGGCGAACAGCTTTCAATTGATTTTATACAAGAGCTTTTGCAGGAATATCATTTTCAGTATGTCGATTTTGTTTACGAACCCGGTCAATACTCAATTCGAGGAAGTATTATAGATATCTTCTCATTTGTATCAGATCTACCTTATAGAGTTGATTTTTTCGGTGATGAAGTTGAATCGATAAGATCATTTGATATAGGAAATCAGTTATCTAAAGAAAATTTCTCTCAAATTTCAATTGTTCCCAAAATTGTCAATCCCGATAAAGACAATACAGATTTTAAACAAACAGAGTCTTTTTTCCATTTTCTTACACAAGACTTTATTGTTTGGACTGATAATCTTACTTTCATCTTAGATAAGATAGCTGAAATTCAGAAAAAACTGAATGAACAAACAAAAGAAAACCAAATAATATCTAAAGAAAATATACTTGAAGCTATCAGTAAATCTAAATGTATTGAGTTTGGACAGAACAGTTACTTTAAACAAAATGAAATTTTATTTAAAACATCGCACCAACCGGCATTTAATAAAAACTTTGAATTATTAGCTGATAACATTTTACAAAACACTGAAAAGAGTTACACAACTTATATTTTATCAGATAACGAAAAACAAATTGAGCGACTCGATGCTATTTTTAATGATATAAACCCGGAAATAAAATTTGAACCAATATTAAAAACTATCCACGAAGGATTTATCGATCATGACCTAAAAATTTGTCTTTACACTGATCATCAAATTTTTGGACGATATCATAAGTTTAAAATAAAAAATAGCCTGCAAAAGAAAGAACAAATAACCATTCGCGAGTTAACAGGACTTCATCCAGGCGATTATATAGTACATATTGATCATGGTATTGGGAAATTCGGTGGTTTAGAGAAAATTGATATTAATGGAAAAACACAAGAAGCTATAAAGCTCGTTTATAAAGATCAAGATACCTTATATATTAGTATTCATGCATTACATAAAATCTCAAAATATAAAAGCAAAGATGCAGAACCACCTAAAATTTACAAACTCGGAACAGGTGCATGGCAAAAGCTAAAACAAAATACTAAGTCAAAAATAAAAGACATAGCTAAAGAACTGATTCAATTGTACGCACAACGTAAGGAGCAAAAAGGATTTGCCTTTTCGCCCGATACATATCTGCAAAAAGAATTAGAATCATCATTTATATACGAGGACACCCCGGATCAGCTAACATCAACAAATTCAACAAAAACAGACATGGAGTCTGAAACGCCTATGGACAGGCTAATATGCGGAGATGTTGGGTTCGGCAAAACTGAGATAGCAATACGTGCTGCTTTTAAAGCTGTTACCGATAGTAAACAAGTAGCTATTTTGGTTCCAACTACAATATTAGCGTTACAACATTATCAAACATTTACAGAAAGACTTGCTGATTTTCCATGTAATATTGAATACTTAAGCAGATTAAGAACAAAAAAGCAACAAACAGAAACAATCAAAAACTTAGCTGAAGGAAAAACTGATATTATTATAGGCACTCACAAATTAGTTGGAAAAGAAATCCGTTTTAAAGATCTTGGACTGCTAATTGTTGACGAAGAACAAAAATTCGGAGTATCTGTAAAAGAAAGACTGAAAAAAATAAAAATAAATGTTGATACTTTAACACTAACAGCTACTCCAATCCCGAGAACTTTACAATTTTCAATGATGGGTGCACGTGACCTTTCTATAATTAACACTCCTCCTCCTAACAGGTATCCAATAATGACAGAGCTACATAATTTTAATAAAGATATTATAAAAGAAGCTATTGATTACGAATTTCAACGTAACGGACAAGTATTTTTTATACATAACCGGATTCAAAATATTCAGGAAATTGAGATTCTTATTAATAATCTTTGCCCCGATGTTAAAACGGTTGTTGCACACGGACAAATGGAAGGTAATAAACTTGAAAAAGTTATGCTCGATTTTATAAATTACGATTATGATGTTTTAATTGCAACAACTATTGTTGAATCAGGCTTAGATATTCCGAATGCGAATACAATAATTATCAATAATGCTCAAAATTTTGGATTAAGCGATCTTCATCAGCTACGAGGCAGAGTTGGTCGTTCAAACAAAAAAGCTTTTTGTTATTTACTCGCCCCTCCGCTAACTTCTGTAACACAGGAAGCCAGAAGAAGATTAAAAGCTATTGACGAATTTTCAGAATTGGGCAGTGGATTTAATATTGCAATGCAGGATTTAGATATCAGAGGAGCTGGAAATCTTCTGGGCGCTGAACAAAGCGGCTTTATTACCGATATTGGCTTTGAAACTTATCATCGGATTTTAAATGAAGCCATTTTAGAACTTAAAGAATCGTCTTTCCATGAACTTTATGAAAAAGAGCAAGAACAAGCAATAGAGAAACAAATTGCACAACAAAAATTTATTACTGATTGTCAAATTGATACCGATCTCGAACTACTTTTTCCTGATAATTATATTAATAATATTTCCGAGAGAATTAGATTATATCGAGAGTTAGATAATATTGAAACTGAAGAGAAACTTCTAGATTTTGAAAGTCAATTAAAAGATAGATTTGGTGATTTACCTTCACAAACTATCGAATTAATGAATATTGTAAGACTAAGATGGATGGCTGTTGATCTGGGTTTTGAAAAAATAATTTTTAAAAATGAGAAAATGGTTGCCTATTTTATCAATAACCAAAAATCTCCTTATTACAAATCAACAATATTTTCTAAAATTTTAGGTTTTATTCAACAAAACCCAAAAGATATAAAAATGAAAGAAACAAATAACAAATTAACTTTGAGTTTCGATCATACTAAGAATGTACAAAATGCAATTGATAAAATTCAGAAAATACTAGTGTAGGGTAAAATGATATATATTAATCTTAATTTACAGAATATTTTTATAATTTTACAGGCTGATTTTAAATACCTTAAGATTTAATGAACCTAACCATCGATATTGGAAACACCAGAAATAAATTTGCTGTTTTTGATAAAAATAAAATTGTTGATATAATAACAAATAGCGAGTTATCTGTTTCTGTTATCCAAAATATCTTAACAAAATATTCTAATATTGAAAACGCCATTCTTTCAACAGTAAAAAATATTGATTCTTCAATAAAATCATACTTGAATTCTAGCCTAAACTATTTTATAGAGCTAGATGAAAAAAGCAAGATTCCTGTCGAGAATTTTTATAAAACAAAAAACACCCTGGGGAAAGATCGTTTAGCAGCAGTAATTGGAGCAAACAATATTTATCCTGACACGAGCGTTTTGGTCATTGACATGGGTACAGCAATAACTTTTGATCTTCTTAATAATAATCAATACTTAGGAGGAACAATTTCTCCAGGTTTAGAAATGCGATTTAAAGCTTTAAATCATTTCACTGGCAAATTACCATTACTTAATAAAAGTGAAAGTTATAATATTATCGCTGACAACACTACAGATGCTATTATATCCGGAGTACAAAACGGAATTATTTTTGAAGTTGATGGCTATATAAACTCTTTAAAAAACAAATATGATGACTTGAAAATAATTTTAACCGGAGGTGATGTAATTTTTTTTGATACAAAGTTAAAAAATACCATCTTTGTAAATTTGAATTTAAATAACATACTAAATTCTGGCGTAAAGGATTAAGCGAAGCTGGTTTCGTTTTAAAAGATGGCGACACACCTATTGTTCCTGTAATGCTGTTTAATGCAAAATTAGCGCAGGATTTCTCAAAAGATCTTTTCGATCTGGGAATTTATGCTATTGGTTTCTTCTTTCCTGTTGTTCCGCAAGGAGCAGCACGAATAAGAACACAAATTTCGGCAGGACACGAAATGCATCATCTCGAAAAAGCGCTTGATGCATTCATTCAGGTAGGTAAAAAGTATGATATTCTTGGAAAAACAAAACAGGAAATTATCGAAATGTACGGAAACTAAACGCTAAAGGTACTAAGCGGTTGATTTTATAAAAAACTACAAATTTAGTAATCTTATTCTCTGTTTGTTAGCAAATCCGCTAAGCACCTAAAGTACAAGAATTATTAATAACTAAAAGCTGCCTGAATTAACAGGTAGCTTTTTTTATTCCCGTTCAAAACTAAAAGTCATTATGAGCAAAATGAAGAATCTTTACTCTGCTTACACGCGTGCATTAATGCAACCGAACATCTTCGCTGCGAAGTATATTAAAATAAAATTTATCCCTCATCATAATAGAAATACGATTATTACAAATAGCGATTTATAATTTGTCTAATTTGTATCATATACATACAAGTAGTAACTTTAATTACTTTTAGCAATGATTAAAAAGAATACAAAATGAGAGAAAAAAAAGATTTAAAATTAGCTGTACTTATTGATGCAGATAATATTCCTTACTCAAATATAAAAGGAATGCTCGATGAGATTGCAAAACTTGGGATACCGACAATTAAGCGAATTTATGGAGATTGGACAAAACCAACTGTTTCTGGTTGGAAACCGGCATTACTTGAGCATGCAATAACTCCAATTCAACAATATAGTTATACTACAGGAAAAAATGCTACCGATTCTGCAATGATTATTGATGCTATGGACATTTTACATAGCGAGAAAGTAGACGGATTTTGTCTTGTTTCCAGCGACAGTGATTTTACTCGATTAGCAACCAGATTAAGAGAATCAGGAATGTTAGTTATTGGGATAGGCGAAAAGAAAACGCCTAATCCGTTTATTGTTGCATGCGATAAGTTTATTTATATTGAAATTATTAGGACTAAAGATATTCCAAAGACAACAACTACAAAAACTACTTCGACTCCAGTCCAAACAGCAGAAATTGATTCGATTGACAGTAAGTTTATTAAATTATTAAAATCATCAATTGAAGATATAGCTGAAGATGATGGATGGGCATTTCTCGCTGAAGTTGGAGCATTGATTATTAAAAAGAAACCTGATTTTGATCCAAGAAATTATGGATTTTCAAAACTTACTCCACTGATAAAATCATTAAAAAAGTATTTTGATGTTGATGAAAGAGAAGTTGAAAAGACTCATATAAAACATATTTATGTGAAAATAAAAAAATAATATATGAAAACAATTGGCTTAATCGGTGGGATGAGCTGGGAATCATCTCTTGAATATTATCGCATTATTAACGAAAAAGTTAAAAAAGAGCTTGGTGGATTGCATTCAGCAAAATCTATTATGTATTCTGTGGATTTTGAAATAATTAATGTGCTTCAACACGAAGGCAAATGGGATGAATTAACAATGATAATGATTGATGCAGCCAAAAGTCTGGAAAAAGCCGGTGCTGATCTGATTCTGATATGTACAAATACGATGCACAAAATGGCAAATGAAGTACAAGACAATATTAATTTGCCTTTAATTCATATTGCAGATACAACAGCACAATCTATTCAAAATCAAGATCTCAAAAAAGTAGGGCTTTTAGGTACAAAATTTACAATGGAACATGATTTTTATAAAAATCGCTTATCAGAAAAACACGGTTTGGATGTTGTTATTCCAAATGATGAGGATAAAGAAATCGTTCACGCAATTATATACAATGAACTTTGTCTTGGGAATATAAAAGATTCATCGAAAAAAGAATACATCAGAATTATTGGAAACCTTGTGCAAAATGGTGCAGAAGGTATTATATTGGGATGTACAGAAATTCCTTTGTTAGTTAAACAAGAAGATGTTTCAGTACCAATTTTTGATACTACAACAATACATGCAGAAAGTGCAGTATTGGAAGCAATAAAAGGATAAAACTTCAATTTATAATCATTCTAAAACAGCATAAATAACCCCGTTCGGCGTAGTCTCCGGACTACGTTGTCCTCGCAGACCTAGTTCAACATAGTATCTTCACCAGGTCATATTCAATAAAAAAAGCGTAGCCAAAAAGCCCCGTTCGGCGTAGTTTGCAACTACGTCGTTTTTATTTGTTGAATTTGCAATCTGCCCACACAAATTTAACGAAACCTAATCCGCCCATCTTAGTTTGTTTAAAGAACCTCTCCCATTTCCTTGACATTAACCCAACAATTTCCTAATTTAGCTTTTCTAAATACAGAACATTAAAGAACGATTACGAATACGAAAGGGAGCTTAATTAAAAGTATTGTAATGGTTCAAAACTTCAATCAAAACACATTTACATTCTTTGTTAACTTACAAGGACTAATCTCTGGTACCCTCAATTATCATATCTCAATT
>DAOWML010000318.1 GCA_030643125.1 Bacteroidales bacterium | reverse complement strand
GCTCGTGCTTTGCAATAACCATCTGGCAAATTCTTTCGCCATTTTCAATTATTACTTCTTCGTTAGAAAGATTAATTAAAATAACCCCGATTTCTCCACGTTAATCAGCATCAATAGTTCCCGGTGTATTTAAAACTGATATTCCTTTTTTTAATGCTAACCCGCTTCGTGGCCGTATTTGTGCTTCATAACCTACGGGTATTTCAATATATAATCCTGTCGGAATTAAAGCTCTTTCCAGGGGTTTTAAGGTTTTTGACTCAGATAAGTTTGCTCTTAAATCCATTCCAGCTGAATGGTCTGTGCTATATCCCGGTATCGGATTGTCAGATTTATTTACAATATTAATTTTCATTAGCGAATGATTTTTTTTCGATTAAATATGCTGTTGTTATAAATCCAAGCAATAAAAGTGTATTTATTGAATAGTAAATTATTTTACTTTCGACTTCGTTTAACTTACTAATAGCCAATAAAGCAAACGCCAGTATAAAGTAAAATGAAATTTTCTTAAAATTATACTTTATTAAATAATGCTTTGTACATAAATAATAAGACACTACTAACATTACTATATAACTTGTTAAACTTGCAAAAGCGGAACCTAAATATCCAATTTTTGGTAATAAAATTATATTTAACGAAATGGTTATTATAGCACCAATTCCTGCAACTAAAATGCCAAATTTTGTTTTATCAGTAACTTTATACCATATTGACAAACTAAACAATATACCAAAAATCAATTTTGAAAATAATAGAATCGGAACTACGTAAAGCCCTTCCCAAAATTCCGGAGCTATAAAATATTTTAAAATATCTAAATATAAAATTACTCCCAGAAAAATGATCAAACCAAAAATGATGAAGTAATTCATAACATCGGCATACAGTTTTTTGGCATCAGAATTTTCTGAATTTTTAAAGAAAAACGGCTCTGCCGCATACCTAAACATTTGTATAAACAATACCATTAAAACCGACAGTTTGAAATTAGCTCCATAAACCCCCAATTGTTCCATGGGGTTTGGATCGTTAATTAATTTAGGAATCAATAACTTATCGATATTATCGTTTAGCATTCCGGCTAATCCGATCAATAAAATCGGGAAAGAATAATTTAATAATCTTTTTAATAATTTAAAGTCGAATGATGGTTTTACTCTAATAATTTCGGGAAGCAATACAATAAATGTTACAGCACTACTTATTAAATTTGCAATAAGGACATATTCTAAAACTAATTCGGGATTATATATTCGTGCAAAAAATCCGGTGTTTCCTGTTTCTGAAAGTGTCCTACAAAACCACAGATAAAATAAATTTAAACTTATATTTATAAAAATCCCAACAAATTTAATAATCACAAATTTTACAGGGCGTTCGTCAATACGAAGTTTAGCAAATGGAATTGCATTTAAAACATCGAAAGCAATTATAAGAACAAAGTATAATACAATCCGGTAGTTATTTACTTCGAAATATCCTTGCCATAAACTTTTAAATACTACTGATAATAAAATAAAAATTGATGTGGTGAAAACAATGGAATATAGGCTCGTTCCTAATACTTTATTATAATCCTCGCTTTTCTTACTGGCAAAACGAAAGAAGCCTGTTTCTAATCCATAAGTTAATAATACCAATACAATAGCGGTACTACTATAAATGAAAGTTAGTTTCCCAAAAAAGAATTTACCTAAAACTATCGTATGCAGTGGAACTAAAAGGTAATTTAAAAATCGTCCCAGCATATTACTTAAACCATAAATAACGGTTTGTCCGGCAAGTTTTTTAATCTGATTCAATTCTTATTTAATCATTTAAATTTATACTAATTACAAAGTAAAACTTCTTATTCTTATTATCATAATATTTATAATTATATATATTAACACGATTTAAATACAAATTAATTACTTTTATTAGTTTTTATCCTGATAAGTTAAGTTTATAGCTACTTTGAAATACGCTTTTAGCTTTTAGCTTTTAGCTTCTTGCTATTAGCACTTTAACATATTACATTTATCATTTCTAACAGCTAATGGCTCAAAGCTAACGGCTTAATTATTAATAATACCTCATAATAGAATCTTTTCTTAATATAATTATTCAGAATGTATTTCAATTAATTCGTATTTGTTTCTATTTTTGTTGTTTAAATTAAAACAGACACGGGTCATGAAAAAAATCGTTTTTTTATCAGTAATTCTTTCTCTTTTTGCTTTTTCCTGCCACATTGATAAATCTAAAAAGAAAACAAAAGATCAGCTTTATAAGATTGAAACTGAATATGGTGATATGATTTTTAAATTATATGATGCCACGCCATTACATAAGGCAAATTTTATAAAACTAATTGAGCAAGGATATTTCGACGATTTACTTTTTCACAGGGTAATTAACGGATTTATGATTCAGGGTGGTGATCCTGATTCGCGAAATGCAGAACCTGGAAAAATGCTTGGTGAAGGAGGACCCGGTTATACAATTCCTGCTGAGTTTGTTAATAATATTTTTCATAAAAAAGGGGTTATTGCTGCGGCACGCGAAGGCGATGATGTTAATCCTGAAATGCGTTCTGCCGGATCGCAGTTTTACATTGTACAAGGTAAAGTGCTTACTGATGAAGATGTGAAAAAAGTTGAGGACCGGATAAATGCATCACGATTAAATAAACTTATAACTAAAAATATAGATGAAGCTAAAAATGAAGCTTATAATACGGGTGGAATGATTGATTATCAGGTTATTCTTCCTGAAGCCCGTAAAAAGGCAGAAGAAGAATTTAAAGCAGAAGGTTACTTTAAAATACCCGAAAATAAATTGAAAGTTTATCAAACCATAGGCGGTACGCCGCATTTAGATAATGCATATACAGTATTTGGTGAAGTGGTTGAAGGTTTGGAAATAATTGATAAAATTGCTAAAGTTATAACTGACGAAAACGACAGACCAGTTAAAGATATTAAAATGAG
>DAOWML010000244.1 GCA_030643125.1 Bacteroidales bacterium | reverse complement strand
TGGAATCAAATGCAATTAAAATTTATTAAAAGTCATCAATATTTTACTAAAACTGCACAAAAACTTCGCGAAGTAAACAAGAAAAAGCAGTTGCAAAATATTCAAGATGAAATTAAAAAAGAAATGGAAAAACATGATGAGTAAATGTTTACTCATAAAACTAATCCTAAACTCAATAACACTTTAAAGGATAAACATGAGTGCTTTTGTTACTGGTTTCTTGTTACTTGTTAAAACAATTTCACAAACAAGAAACTAGAAACAAGTAACCTCTATATTTGAACATTGTTTAAATTATTGTAGCAATAATAGTTAAGTAGGAAATTAATACCTTATTTCTACTTGGTAGCCATTATGTTTTCGAATATTTAAAACTATTCCACCATTAAAAATTAAATACTGTCCTTTAATTCCAAGTAATTTCCCTTCAATTTTTCGTTCCTTATCAAAAGAAAACGAATTTACTTTTTCAGGATATTCTAAAACCGGATAATTAATTTCGATAATCCTGTCATCGTCAATAAAATATTTAATAAATTCCTTTTTTACCAATTCTTTTGCTTTCCTTTTTTGTTCTAAAAGTTTTGTTTCTGTATCAATTTTATTAGTAAGCATATTGCGCCAATTCGTTTTATCGGCAAAATATCTTTTAAGATTTACTTCGATAATTCCTGCTGTATACCGGTTAGGAACCTGTGCTATTTTTATCGCCCAACTTGCTCCTTGATCAATCCAACGGGTTGGCACTTGAGCCAGACGGGTAACACCTACTTTTAATCCACTCGAAATAGCTAAATATACTATATGATCTTGCAAACAATGATTTTTCGACCACTCCATATCACGCGAAATACCTTCATGAGCACGGCACATTTCCGGTTTTAAAATACAAGCGTCAGTTTCAGGAGCAGTTCTAAAACAAGGGAAACAATATCCCTGATGAAACGACTTATTGGTTTTCCGGCCACATCGAATACAATGAATTTCATCTAACCAGCTAATCGAAATATTTTTATTGATTAAATCGTTCATGTGAATTTTCTGATCACCTATCGTTAAAAAATAATCAACCGGATTATTTAATTCTGTCGACATTTTAAGTAGAGAACCCTGTATTTTCATCTTTTATATTTTTTTATCAAAAATAATGAAATTTTTCATTATTGATTTTCAATCGATTAGACTGTGTATTATAAAATATTTACTACTATGTCTTGCATGGTACTTAATTTTTTATATATCTTTGCATTGTAATCTTGTATGCATTGACTAGTACTATAAAATAAAAAACATGAAAACAACAATAACAATAAACCTGGGAGGACTGGTATTTCATATAGATGATGATGCTTATGAAATGCTAAACACTTATTTAATTACTGTTGAAAAGCAGTTTGTAAGTGAAGATGAACGTAACGAAATAATGTCGGATATAGAGGCTCGCCTTTCTGAATTATTTACCGAAACATTAGGACAAAAAAGAGATGTGATTATGAAAGATGATGTTTTGAAAGTAATTAAAGTTATGGGCGAACCCGAAGACTTTATTGATGAAGAAACTAAAACTGAACCTGTTGATTCGACAAGCTGGAAATCTAAAAGAAAAAGAATGAACTATAAAACAACAAAAAGATTGTATCGCGATCCGGATAATAGAATTATTGGTGGCGTTTGTGGCGGTTTAAGTGCTTACTTTAATACCGATCCAATTTTATTCAGAATTCTTTTCATCCTAATTTCTCTGGGAATGGGTTCCGGATTAATTATCTACATTATCCTCTGGATTGCAATACCCGAAGCAGCAACAACAGCTCAAAGGCTTGAGATGCGTGGGGAAGCTGTCACCATTGAAAATATTAAAAGGGCCGTTCGCGAAGAATTTGAAAACATCAAGAAAAACATGAAATTCTAAATCGACTCTGAAATTATACTGAAATTATTTCTACACTAAAAAATAGAAACTATGAATCTCGAAAATACAAAAGCTCAAATGAAAAAAGGTGTACTGGAATTCTGCATTCTATCCATCCTTTCTAAGCAGGATTACTATACTTCCGACATTATTAAAGCATTAAAAGAAGCTAAAATGATTGTTGTTGAAGGAACTCTTTACCCTCTGCTTACCAGGCAGAAAAATGCCGGATTATTAAGCTATCGCTGGGAAGAATCGACACAAGGCCCTCCACGAAAATATTATACTCTGACCGAAAAAGGAAAAGAGCATTTAAATGAACTTAAGTTATCGTGGGAAGAACTTGTTGAGGCAGTTAACTCGATTAATAACCAAAAATAAACAGATTCGAAATGAAGAAAACAATAAAAATCAATATAGGTGGTGTTATATTTCATTTAGATGAAGATGCTTATCAGATTTTGCAGAATTATTTGACTGCTCTCAATCAGCGGTTTACAGCAAATGAAGAAGGAAAAGAGATTATTTCTGATATTGAACACCGTATTGCAGAAATTCTGCAAAGTAAACTAAGCGAACAAAAACAAGTAATTAGCAAAGAAGATATTGATGAAGTTATAGAAATAATGGGCCGCCCGGAAGATTTTGAAAACGAAGAAGAAAACAATGGAAAAGAATATCATCAATATGAAAAATCTTCGAAAAGATTGTATCGTGATCCTGATAACAGAATACTTGGTGGTGTTTGTTCAGGAATTGCTAATTACTTAAATATAGATCCTTTAATAATCAGAATTTTATTTTTAGTTCTGTTATTTGTTTTCGGGATTATTGTTATTATTTATATTGTTCTATGGGCATTGCTTCCGGCAGCTTACACAACTACTCAAAAACTCGATATGCGTGGAGAGAGGTTTAATATCTCCGATATTGAAAAAAATGTGCGTAAAGAGTACGAAACCGTAAAGGACAACTTTAAGAATTTTAAGAATTCCAGAGATTACGATCGTACACGAAACTTTTTTGAAAGTATAATTTATACTATTGGTGCTTTTTTCAGGTTTATTTTCAAATTTGTTGTCGCAGTTATCGGTCTAGTATTGGTAGTTGCCGGAGTTGGTTTGCTTATTGGTCTTACCGGGACATTGATCATAGGAGAACCTTTTATGCCCTGGAATAATATCTTTATTGATGATCATGTGATATTTACGGATATGATCCACTCTTTTGTTGATCCAAATACCATATGGATTGTAACAATTTGCGCTGTTTTAGTTGTATTTATACCTTTAGTTGCAATTATCTACGGCGGATTTAAATTATTACTTGGCTTGCGCCCGCACGACAGGCCAATTGCAGGAATTGGGTTTGTTGCATGGTTACTAAGTTTAATTGTACTTGTTGTTATTGTTGGTACACAGGTAAAACATTACTCTGTTTCGGTAAAAGATGATCACAAAATTTATGTTGAAGAACCGGCAAATAAAACACTTTACTTAAAAGCCCGGGAAGACAAATCGCTTGCAACATCTAAATTTTACATATTCGATAGCGAGTTTCAAATAATGTACGATGAAGATGATGAAAAACATCTATATGCATTTCCTGAAATAGATATTATTCTTGGACATTCAGACCAGATTATTATCGAAATAGTAAAAAAAGGACGAGGATCAGATCGAAGAGAAGCATTGCAAAATGCCGATGATATTAAATACCTTGTAGTACAACAAGATTCAGTAATTCTTTTCGATGCTGTATATTCTTTGGTTGATAAAAACCGCTGGAGATTTCCGGAAGTAGATATTACTGTAAAAGTACCTGAAGATTATATTTTATATCTTGATGAAAGTATCGAAGAACAGCTCGATTATATTAAAAAAGAAAAATACTACAGAGTAGATGAAATGGTAAATAAATACTGGATAATGACCGATGAAGGTCTTGAGAAGTATTACAAAGTAACTTACGATAATTAACAATTAAATTGCAGGTGCTTAGCGGATTCACTAATAATCATATAAGTAGATTAATAAATTTTAAAAGTATTTAATAAAATAAACCGCTTAGCACCTTTTTGGCTAGACTTATAATTATTATTTTTTGATTGGATTATTGAATTTCGAGTTTAATAATCCAATCGTTTTTTTAAAAAAACACTTAAAAATATTTGCAGACAATTTTTTTTTTTTAAATTTGCACACTCAATCAATTGTCCGATGGTGTAATTGGCAACACATCTGATTTTGGTTCAGAAGAGTCCAGGTTCGAACCCTGGTCGGACAGCA
>DAOWML010000243.1 GCA_030643125.1 Bacteroidales bacterium | reverse complement strand
TTTAATACTGAAATGCCTGATGGAACTCCTCGTAAACTACTGGATGTATCAAAATTAAATTCAGCAGGTTGGAAATATAAGATAGAGTTGAAGGAAGGTATAAAAGATGCTTATCAGGATTTTCTTAAAAGATTTATTAAAAACCATAATTAATAAGTATGCCTAAACAAAAGCATAAATCACGAGCTAAGAAGATTGAAAAAGATAGTAAAACCAGAGACTTCTTTGATAAAATGGATCAATTCTTTGATTCGAAAGGGAATTTGTTTTTTTGGATATCCATGTTTTTTACATTGTTGTTTTCATTTTTACTTTTCAATTTTAGAGTAAGTGAGGCTGGTGACGATTCTGCTTATATATTAAGAGCCTTTGAATTTGTTAAGGAATTTAAATATCCTTCTTTTCAGGGCCCTTTGTATCCTATATTCCTGAGTATTTTTGTTTGGATTTTTGGATTAAATGTTGCCTTATTAAAATCATTATCATTAATTTCAATAATTTTTCATCTTTATTTCTTTTACAAGGCATTTAAAGGAAATGTTTCGGGTTTTCTATTAATATATGTGATGATAATTATTTCTTTTAATTCATCTATTCTGTATTATGCAAGCCAAACCTTTAACGAAGCCTTCTTTATGCTGTTGCAGTCAATTATGTTTTACTATTTTTTTAAATACATAATTAATAAGGAAAAAGTTGATTTAAAAAATTATATTATTCTCGGATTACTGATTTTCTTGATTGGAACCACAAAAACAATTGGATATAGCATAATTCTAGCAGTATTAGTTTACTTCGTTTTTGATAGAAAATGGAAAGGAATAGCTATTACTTTAGTAAGCTTTTTTGGATTCTATTTTATTCTTAAACTTATAAAAACGTATGTTTTTGGGGTTGGCTCGGTTCAGTTTGAAAGTCAGTTAAATACTTTGCTTCGTATTAATCCTTATGATGCTTCAGAGGGACTGGAAACATTTTCCGGATTTCTGAAAAGATTCTTCGATAATTCAAAACTATATCTTTCAAAGCATTTATTCAATTTTATGGGATTAAAATCAGATATAAAAGCAACTTCACTATTCTTCACTATTGTTATTTATATAATATTTTTTGTTTCTGTTTTCTTTTCATTCAAGAAAAATAAATATCTGTTTTTTACCGGATTATATTTATTGATTATTTGTGGAGCGACTTTTTTTATGTTGCAAACACGCTGGGATCAGGATCGTTTAATTCTTGTTTACTTTCCGCTAATTTTACTGTTTCTATTATCTGGTATTTATTATCTGGGAAAAATAAAATCATTGAAATTTATTCAGGGATTATTACCGATTCTTTTTATAATTATATTCTTTACCAATTTAAATGTAACCACAAAAAAGGTTAAAGCTAATGATGAATACTTAATGCAGAACCTTGCTGGTAATAAGTTCTATGGAATGACACCTGATTGGATAAATTACATTAAAATGAGTCAATGGGCTGCAGAGAATGTTTCAGAAGATGTAGAGATAGCTTGTAGAAAACCTAGTATCTCATTTGTATATGCAAAACGTAAGTTTACTGGTATCTACAGAATAGAATCTGAGAATCCGGATACTTTAATTGCCAACCTGAAAAAAAGAAATGTGCATTATGTAATCATGGGTAGTTTAAGAAAATATCCTAATCAAAAAACACAATATACCATTAATACCGTACAGCGATATTTATATTATATTCAGGCAAAATATCCACAGGCGATTGTTACTGTTAACAAAATTGGTGCTGACGAAATAGCGTATTTATTTAAGATTGATTATGATAAAGCAAAATAAAGAACAACGAATTAAGCATGAAATAGATCATGGAAAAAAAATAAAAGAGCATGCTGAAGATATTTGGGGATGGTCAACTCCTGCTGGAAAAGAGAGAGCTGACAGAAGGGCTGATTTTTTCGTTAAACTGGGTAATTATAATTCTGATAGTCATATATTAGAAATTGGTTGCGGAACATCATTATTTACCGAAAAGGTTTTTAATGTAACACAATCAAATATTACTGCCATTGATATTTCTGACGATTTATTGCAAAGAGCAAAGCAAAAGCTTCCGGATGTTACTTTTTTACAAGAAGATGCAATGAATATGTCTTTTGCCGATAATACATTCGATAGTATATGGGGTAGTTCTGTTTTACATCATTTAGATATCGAGCAAGCGTTAAAAGAAATTTATCGGGTATTAAAACCGGGAGGTCCAATAGTATTTGCAGAACCAAATATGCTTAATCCTCAAATATTTATTCAGAAAAACGTTTCGTTTATTAAACGATGGATGGGAGATTCTCCAGATGAAACGGCCTTTGTTAGATGGAAGTTGAAAAAGACTTTAAAGAAGATTGGTTTTAAAGATATTAAAATCTTTCCATATGATTTCTTGCATCCTGCAATACCACCTAAAATGATAAAGTTTATAAGAAAAATGGGGCTTATATTTGAAAAAACGCCAATTATTAAAGAAATTGCAGGTTCGTTAATTATTTACGCAAAAAAATAATCAATAGTAGGATAAAAGAATTGTTATGAAAAAGTATTTTGATAAAATAGCTATTGATAGAATAAAATATAGAAAAAGAAGATCATATTATTGGGAATCCATAACGAAATATATTGATTACTTTTTAACTGATGATCAATTGGTTTTAGAAGTTGGCTGTGGAACAGGTGAATTAATAGGGAAAATAAAGGGTAAGGAAAAAATTGGGATTGATTTCAGCGAACTAATGATTGAAAATGCTAAAAAGCAGTTTCCTGATGTCGAGTTTTATACCATGGAAGCCGAAAATCTGAAGTTTGACAGAAAGTTTGATGTAATCATATTATCAAATGTTATAGGGTATTTAACCGATGTACATAAAGTATTTGGAGAGTTGTATAAATTATCCGATTCGGGTACTAAAATTATAATAACATACTATAACTTCCTGTGGGAGCCATTTATAAAATTTGCAGAGTTTATTAGAATAAAGAAAAAAACACCTATTCAAAGTTGGTTATCGCATTACGATATTGAAAACTTACTTAATCTGTCAGGATTCGAAGTTTTTAGAAGAAATAAAAGAATGTTGATTCCGATTAATATACCAATAATCTCATTTCTGTTTAATAGGTTTATTGGGGTTTTACCATTATTTAATTTATTTACCTTAAATCAGTTTGTTTTTGCACGTAAGACACCGGATCTTACAACTGCAAAAAAGGAATTTTCAACCACAGTTGTTATTCCTGCACGAAACGAAAGTGGTAATATTGAAGATGCAATAAAACGATTACCTGAATTTGGTAAACATGTTGAGATAATTTATGTAGAAGGAAATTCAACCGATGATACCTGGAAAACAATCCAAAAAATTCAGAAAAAGTACAAAGACACTCACGATATTAAGATAGCACAGCAAGAAGGAAAAGGAAAAGGCGATGCTGTCCGAAAAGGATATTCAATGGCAACGGGCGATATTTTAATGATTTTGGATGCTGACCTGACGGTTCCCCCTGAAGATATTCCTAAATTTTATGAAGCATTAGCATCAGGGAAAGGTGAATTCATAAATGGTTCACGATTAGTATATCCAATGGAAAAAGAAGCCATGCGATTTCTAAATACCATTGGAAATAAATTCTTTAGTTTGTTATTTAGTTGGTTACTTGAACAACCAATTAAAGATACCTTATGTGGAACGAAGGTAATGTTCCGTGATGATTATATTCGCTTACAGGCAAACAGAAAGTTTTTTGGTGAGTTCGACCCCTTTGGTGATTACGATCTGCTATTTGGTGCTTATAAACTAAACCTTAAAATTATTGATTTGCCAATACGATATCGCGAAAGAACGTATGGTGATACCAATATCTCTCGTTTCCGGCATGGATTATTATTGCTGCAAATGTGCTGGTATGCTGCCGGTAAAATTAAGTTTTGGTAGTGTTTTGTAGGATGTCATTCCGGGCGAAGACCCGGAATCTATTTTACATTATTCAAATAGCCATTTGTTCCTTATAAGCATTAAATAACATTATATAGAACAATAACGTATTTTTCTTTAAGTTTTTTAATTTAGCATAAAATATCATTAACTCTAAAATAAATAATTATGAAAAAACTTAGCATTTACTTAATTCTGGGTATTGTATTATTCTCCTTTTCTTGTGATTCGTTTAAG
>DAOWML010000053.1 GCA_030643125.1 Bacteroidales bacterium | reverse complement strand
TTCAATATTTTTTTATTAGTAGCTTGTATTAAAAGTTTTTTATGTTATCTGTTATTTTTCAAATCCAAAAGCATTCATCATTTTTTCGAAAATATCAGTGTTTTCATAAATTCCACCAAACTCCTCCGCCCCCGGACCAAATGCAAATACAGGAACCATTACAGATGTGTGATCACCTGTTGAAAACTTCGTTTCAATAGTTCTGTTTTTCATATCACCTCCAACTATAGTTAATCCTCCTGTTTCGTGATCGGCTGTTACAATAACCAATGTTTCACCATCTTCAACAGCAAATTCAAGGGCTTTGGCAACGGCCTTATCAAAATCAAGTGTTTCGGCAATTACGTAGTCAATATCATTATCATGTCCGCCCCAGTCAATCATTGAACCTTCTACCATCAAGAAAAATCCTTTTTTATTTTTACTTAAAATCTTAATTGCTTTTTCGGTTGAAACCGGCAACATATCTCCCCTGCCATTTAACATTTCAGGATTATGCTTTTCGGCTGTAAAAACCGCAAATTTACCTTCTTCATTTACATCAAGATTTTCAAGGCCATCAATCACGTGATATTGATTTTTCCTAAGTGAATCAATCAGATTTAATTTATCCTCTCTGTCAACAAATTGTTTTTTCCCTCCACCAATAAAAATATCAATATCAACATCTAAAAAATCAAGAGCGATATTTTCATAATTGTAACGACGTTGCTCATGTGCAATAAATGTTGCAGGTGTAGCATGTATAATAGAACTTGTAGATACTAATCCTGTTGCTAACTGATTATCTTCGGCATATTCAAGAATAGTTTTAAATGGTTTGCCGGTTGAGTCAACAGCAATACATAAATTACAAGTTTTAATACCCGTTGATAAAGCCGTTCCTGCAGCTCCCGAATCTGTTATATAATCGGTTGCTGAATATGTTTTATGAAATCCTACGTGTTTAAATTTCTCGAAGGCTAAAGGACTTTCTGAAACCGACATTGCAGCATAAATCTGCGTTACACCCATTCCATCGCCTATTAATAATATTATATTTTTAGGTTGTTTAAGTTGCTGTTTATTTAATGTTTCAACTTTATTACAAGAAATTAATGCAACAACAAAAATTACAATAAAACTTATTTTTTTCATCTTAAAACAGTTATTTATTTAATAATTCTTTATCCTTTTGTTTAGCTTTTAACCACCAATCCACCGGGTAAACTGACCATTCATTTTTTAAAATCGGTTTCACAGATTGTTTTTCCTCAATCCATTTCATCATATAATATCTTAAATCTTTATCAGTAGAGCTAATTCTTCTGTCGATAAGTTCTGTTTTGCTAAGACCAACACCATTTGTTAAATGTCCACCGCCGCCATTACCTCTGTAACTGTTTACCGCAACACTATATGTACTATCCATATAAAATTGTTCATCATTTGATAATGATATAATAGTTACCTTATCATTAACCGATTTGGTAACATCAACTACATACTTTATTCCTGAAGCAACATCAAAATTGTAATAATTGTTCAATAGCAAATATGAATTATATTTTTCGGAATATTCAGGATTCCCATTTTTGTCTAATTTAAACAATAACAGATGATCATTTTCATTTTCCATGGTATTAAACCAATTTGCAAAAGAATATTCAAGGTATTTATCAATTTCTTTACCGGTAAGATTTATTGTATATAAAAAATTCTCGAACCGATACAGTTTAAACATGTCCCGAACATAAACAGGTCCTTCATTAATTACAGAATTAAATGATAATGGAGCTGCAAATGAAATATCGGCATTACTTATTTCTAACTGTATTTGATGAATTAAATCGATAAACTCCGATGGTCCGTATAAAGCTTTATGTGTATACACAGGGCTTTCAAAAACACCAACTTCTTTTGAAACAAACTTTTTTACTTCATTAAATTCATTTTTAAATTCAAGATTGAACAACGAATCTGCTTTATATGCACTCATTTCAATTACATTCCCTGTAATACTCTTCTCGTATTTTCCTTCAGAATTCAGTTTCAGTTCAACACTTGCAGTTACAAGCTGTCGGGCAGAGTTAGCAGGACCCAATATAATAACCTCATCGCCATTTATATTTTTTATTTTCTCGTTCCATGTATAATGGTCATGACCTATAAATACAATATCGAAACCAGGCACTTGCTCAGCAACTATTAAGGATGCGTTTTCGTTTTTATAGGTATCATAATCAACATTTCCATAAGTATAATCGTATCCTGAATGAAATAAACCTACTAATAAGTCAGGGTTTTCTTTTTCCATAATTATCGGAACCCACTTTTTAGCAGATTCTACCATATCGTTAAATTCTATTCCTGTCCATAGTTCCTCCGGTAACCAATCAGGAATCCCGGGAGTTATGAGCCCTAAAATTGCAATTTTAACTCCATCTTTATCTATTATTTTGTAAGGTTCAAAATAGGGTAATCCATCCGATTTTTTAACTGCATTAGCAGCTAACCATGGGAATCTGAATTCATTTTTTAATTTATCGTAAACGGCATGACCAGCTTCTATATCATGATTTCCAATTGTTGCGACATCATATTGCATGTAGTTCATTACTTTTGAGCAAATATGCTTATCGGAAACATTATCATAGTTATAATAATAAACGACGGGCTGTCCCTGAAGGATGTCGCCATTATCCATTAAAATAACATTATTGTTTTTTCTTAATCCGGTAAGGTAAGTTTGTACTTTTGACAAAGAGCCTGATGCATTTCGATCATTAATAAAATCATAATCGAAAATCGCACCATGAACATCACTTGTTTCAACTAATACAAGTGTATAATGTTCGGGTTTTTTATTATCATTTGTACAGGAAAAAAAGAAAAACAGTAAAATTAAAATTGAAATATTTTTCATCTCGATAATTTTTATAAAGTAACAATATTAATATGATATGGTTCTATCGGGAAGTTTAAATTAATGTTAAAAGTTGATAAAAACATTATTCAAGCACATTTACTTATAAAAACTAAACATTGAAAATACTAATAACTGGTAGAGTGTTTCCTAATTATCATTACAAATTTACTTATCTTTTCCCTTTATACTGCGTTAAAATTATTAACCGTAGCTACGGCTATGCTTGCAAATTTTGCCTTGTCTAAAGAAAAAATCTAAAATAAATTTAATGCAATACTAATTAAAAAATGCTCTACTAAAAGAAGTCGACGGATATATTCTGAATAAATGCGGTATATGTAGTTTCTCCTTCTAATCTAGCCATAGAAAGCATAATTATAACTGAAATTTCTTCTCCACTTTTATTTTTTATATCAACCTCTTTTCTTTCACCAACAATCTTCTCCGATTTAGGATCTAATATAGAATTAATAAAATCGTCTTCATAAGTATCTTCAGGGAATAATTTCTTGATATTTCTTCCGATTACAACATCCCTTTCAATCTCCCATAACTCTTCAGCTGTTTTATTAAAGAATTTTATTACTCCATTTTGATCAAATGTTATTATAGCATCAGAAGCACCTTGTAGTGTAAGTTCGGTTCGTTTTTGCACTTTTTCAATTTCTTTAAATTGAAACTTAACATCCTCTCTTGCTTGCTTTAATTGTGCTTTTAGATCAATTTTTGATTGCTGTAGTTCTTCTTCTTGCCTTTGGAGTAATTCAGTTTGTTTTTTAGTTTCAATTTCCATTAATTTTTCGTTGGTCTCATCATTACCAATACATATTATTTTGGCAATATCATCGTACATATCTTTTACTGCAGATAAAGAAGTTCTAACCCAAACATCTTTGTCTTCCTTAGTTCTTTGCCGTAAAGTACCTTCCCAGGTCTCGCCTTGTGTTACTTTATCCCAAATTTCTCTTAATTTATTTAGTTCTGATCTATCTACGAAATCAAAAATGCTTTTTTCCTTTAATTCAAATAAAGGATATTCCATTAAATCAACAAACTTTTGATTACATTCTATCAAATCTCCTGTTGGTAAATAATCAACTTTTATTGTTGCACGATTAAGAGCATTTATTTGGCCTAAATAATCTAAACTTTGTTTTTTCTGTTCTGTTGTATCTATCGCTAAAAATAAAATTTTCTCAACACTACCATCATCTCGCCGCATACAAGTATAAGTAGCCATAGTCCATAAATCCTTTCCTTGCTTTGTGACATGTTTCATGTCACCTTCAAAATGTTTACCTCCTTTTGTAAGTGAATTCCATAGTTTATTAAACCAACCTTTATCTTTATCATCAATGAACATTTGAATATTCTTACCTTCTACTTCTGAATTTTTATCATAACCCAGTTTATTCAGAAATCTGGTATTTGCATACAAAAGTGTACCATCTGAATCATATTCTGCTCTAATAAGTGTATGATTTACAGAATTTGTGAATGTGATAAATTTTTCACTTTGACGAGCTGCTTCCTCCTGCGTAGCCTGTAATTCTTCCATATTCTGGCGCATTTGCTCCTCTTGAGAAGCCAATGTTTCGGCTTGTAACCGAGACTCCTTTAATAATTTAGCTGTACGCGTATTTGTTTTTACATTTGATATTGTAGATGCAACACTCTCAGCAACTTCCTCAACAAACTCAACAATATACTTATCGATATTATGAAATGCCCCTATTTCTATTACACCATGTACTTCATCATTAATTTTTAAAGGGACAACCAATAAACATTTTGGAGTTGCTTCGCCAAGGCCGGAAGTAATATGAACGTAACTTTCAGGAACATCAGTAATAAAAATTGTTTCTTGTTCCAGTATTGCAGCTCCTATTATTCCTTCGCCCAATTCAACTCTTTTATCAGCATATTTCCTACGTTCGTATGCGTAACAAGCAGTCATTTTTAAATGCTTATCAGCTTCGTCTTCATCTTCAATAATAAATAAAGCACCTTGATTAACATTTATATACTTAACCAAGTTGCTAATTAAATTATATGTCAATTCCTCCAGGTTATCAGTATCTTTCCTAAGAATATCTCCAAATTTAGCAAAACCTTCAGCAACCCAATTTCTTTGTTGATCTTCATCTCTTCTCTTTTCCTCCTCTTCTTTATTTTTTCTCAGGTTATCTCTTAAATCCAAAATTGATTGCCCTAATACATCATCAGAACCTTGTACTTTATATTCAGCATTAATTTTACCCAACCTTGTTTTTTCAACAAAACGAAATATTTTTTGATTTTTATCAAACTCATGCTTTAAAGCTGAATGCATGGATTCAGATGCGGCAGCATATTTTTTACTAAATATATAAGCATAAAATGCAAGAATAAAAGGAGATAAATCTAAAACTAAATAAACCGGATTATTTCTGTGTAAATCACCAATCTCCGAAAAACTAATCTTTTTAACAAAAAAATCTATTACTAAAATAAATAATACGGTTAATAATCCAATCACGAATCCACTAACAGTATATTTAATAACAATAGCTTGTGAATTTTTTTCTTTCATGATCGTTTTACTTTTTTCTTGCAACTAAAATATATAATATTTTCAACAAATCTTTCAAAAATAAAGGATAATTAATAATCTTTACTATAAAAAGTTAGATTTTATATAATAAAAACCAGGAGAGATTTTTTAGTTAGTAATTTCAACCAGGTAAGCTGAAATTTTTTCAAGAGGTAAAATTTTATCTGCTGCATTAATTTTTATAGCTTCTTTTGGCATTCCAAAAACAACGCAAGATTTTTCGTCCTGGGCAATTGTTTTTGCTCCTGCTTCTTTCATTTCTAACAAACCTCTGGCTCCGTCATCCCCCATACCTGTCATAATAATACCGATTGCATTTGCACCTGCATATTTAGCTGTTGATCTAAAAAGAACATCAACAGAAGGCCTGTGCCGATTAACAAATGGACCTTCTTTAACTTCAACATAATATTTTGCTCCGCTTCGTTTTAGCAAGGTATGATAATTTCCGGGAGCAATTAATGCTCTTCCTCTGATTACAGAATCTCCATTAGCTGCCTCTTTAACAGTAATTCTACATAATTCATTAAGTCTTTCTGCAAAAGATTTTGTGAACATTTCCGGCATGTGTTGAACAATAACAATACCAGGAGAATCAGGTGGTAAAGCTTTTAAGAAATTTGTAAGTGCTTCTGTTCCTCCGGTTGAAGCGCCGACAGAAACAACTATGTCGGTTGTCTTTATCATACTATGTTTTCGGGCAGGAGCCAATACTGCATCGGCTGTATATTTAGGTGCAACCTGAATTGAAGGAGCTACTTTTATTTTCCTTTTAACTCTTGCATGCGCTGCTCCCTTAATCGCTTCACAAATTCTTATTTTTGATTCGTGAATAAAATCCTTAGAATACATTTGTGGTTTTGTAATTATCTCAACAGCACCATATTCAAGAGCTCTTATACCGGTTTCGGTTCCCTTTGCAGTTAAACTGGAAATTATTACGACCGGAATTGGATGTTGAGTCATTATTTTTTTTAGAAATGTTAATCCATCCATACGTGGCATTTCAATATCGAGAGTAATTACATCAGGAACTTCTTTTCTTATTTTCGCAGCTGCCATATATGGATCAGAAGCTGTATCTATAACTTCAAGATTAGAGTCAGAATTTATAATCTCTGTTAAGCTTTGCCTCACAACCGCTGAATCATCTACAATTAAAACTCTGATTTTAGATTTGGTCATTTTCTTATAATTATTCAATCAACTTTTCTCTGATTAATGCTAAAATTACAAAAAATGATGAATTTATTACGAATTATTAAAATTCTTTACTTCTCTTTTTACATACCGTTGTTTCACTTCGCCGTTTTCGGTATAAAATATTATTTTTCTTCCATCTTTACCACCCACACTTGAGCTAACTACAGGAATTTTCAATTCTTTAAGTTGTTCCGATGCTAACTTTATATTTCTTTCCCCGATATGAAACATCGGATTCTTAGTTTCTATAACTTCTCCGCCTCCAAAAACTTTAGCAATAATATTAGGTTTTTGAGATCCGAAAGAATACATTTTATCCAGAAGTTTTTCAATAGCAATATTACCATATTTAGGAGAAGCTAATCCTTCACCATTCCAGTATGGAAGCATATAATGGCACATACCTCCCGTTTTTAATATACTATCCCAGAAGCAAACAGCCACACATGAACCTAATATAGTGTTTATCTGAAAAGGCTTTTCACTTGCAAACAGTGCCGCCGGATATAAAAAATGTGATTCAAGATTATCCATCCTAAAAAGAAAATCTAAAAGGTCTCTGGTTCTATATCAAAGTCATCTTCATTATCAAAAAACAGTTCATTGCCATCAAATGCAAAACCGCTAACCTGAGATTCACTTTCGGGAATTGAAATTGTAAAATTAGCTCCCCTGTCTATCTCGCTCTGAATATCAATGCTTCCATTTAATAAGTCAAGTAATGCTTTATTAATTGACAAACCAAGTCCATGCCCCCTATGAATTGAATCAATTCCGGAATCCAGTCTTTTAAATCTATCAAAAATAATTTTTTGATTTTCTAAGGATATACCTGTTCCATAATCCTTAACAGAAACAATCAATGCATTTTTATCGATACTTGCATTAATTATTATTTCTTTGTTTTCGGAATTAAATTTAGTGGCATTACTTAATAAGTTAGACAGGATCAATCTCAATTTTTCGGGATCAGTCTTAAAAAAGAAAGGTTTATTATTTTCTGATTTAATATTAAAATTAAAAACAATCTTAATTTTTTTCTTTTTCGTTATATATTTGAATGATTCTATTACACTTTCCATTAATTGCCTGATATCAACATTTAATATCTCCGGAAATATTTCTCCAGCCTCAAGTTTTGCTGCAACAAAAATATTACGAAGTTGAAAATCGAGATTAAAAGCTTCTGAATATATCAACGATACCATAGAAAACGCTTTCTTCCAATTCTCCTTTTTTACTGATAAAATACTTTTAGAAAGTGCTAATATAGAAGCAAAAGGATTAATTATTTCATTGGTAATATTCGAAATAAAATGAGTTTTAAGAGCTTCAGAATCTTCCAGCTTTTTATTAACTTTTATTAATTCTTTATTAAGCTCCTGAACTTCTTTAAGGCCATTTTCATTCTGCTCAAAACGTTTTTTAAGCTCATCAATTAGTTTCTTATCTGTTAAATCGCTCATAATATAATAATTTAAATTCGTCTGAATATTGTTGGTTTAATTTGTTCTAAGGGGAGGTTCATTGCCATAATAGATTCCGAATGACCTATGAATAAGTATCCCCCGGTTTTTAATTTATTACACAACTTACCAATTACCTGCTCTTGTGTTTCTCTGTCGAAATATATTAATACATTTCGACAAAAAACAACATCAAAAACTTCAGCTATATTGTATGTATTATCCATAAAATTTAAACGCTGATAGTTCACTTTATCTCTTAAAGTTTTTACAACACGTACTGTTTTTTTTTCTTTGTCTTTACTTCTTAAAAAATATTTTTTTTTAATTTCAAGAGGAATGTTTGCTATTCTTTCTTCTTTATAAACAGCTAAAGCAGCATTTTGAAGAATTTGTGTAGAGATATCAGTACCTGTTATTGTGTAATCAAATTTAGTATTCTTATTTTTAAATTCATTTAGGGTTATTGCAATAGTATAAGGCTCCTCGCCACTTGAACAACCCGCACTCCATACTTTAAAATTGTAATTAAATCTTTGATCATTTATGAAATTAATAAGTACAGTATCATTTAAAAAATCGAAATGAACGGGTTCCCTGAAGAAATCTGTTTTATTAGTACTAACAACATCAAACATGTGAATAATCTCTTTCTTTTGCCCTTCAGGACTAAAAACATAATCGGCATATTCTTTATATGATAATATTTTTAATTCTCTTAATCTTTTTTGTAAGCGACTTTGCAACATTATTTTTTTAACAGGAGGCATTTTTATACCTGACTGTATAAATATAAAATCGCTTAAACGATTAAAATCATCGTTTGTCATTTTTGCACTAAAAATCTGATTTAAATCAGGATCAGCCATAATTAAAATTTCATTTTTAAAAGAGAGGGATTGCCCCTCTCTTTTGTTTCAAAAGATGCTATTATTTATGAACCCTAACCCAAAATAATATCTATGAATCATCTTTTGAAATTTATTAGATAATTAGAAATTTTCGTATTCGCTATCTATATTTTTATCATCATACATTTTCAAATCAACACCTCCTTGTGTATTATTTTTAAGATTTGGTTGTTTTTTTATTACAAGAGGCTTTTGACTTACTTTTTTATTTTCAAATTGCTTTTTACCTGCAGGTGATTGTTTATTATCTCCTAAATCAAAAAATGCAATACCTTCTTTTAACTGCTGCGCTTGAGCTGCCAACTCTTCGGAGCTTGTTGCCAATTCTTCAGATGATGCAGCATTTTGTTGGGTTACCTGATTTAACTGTTGTATTGCAGAATTTACCTGGTCGGCACCTGAATTCTGTTCCATACTTGCTGCTGCTATCTCCTGAACAAGTTTAGATGTTTTCTCAATTTCCGGAATAATGTCCTGCAATTCTTGTCCCGCTTGATTAGAAATAAGCACTCCTTCTTTTGATAAACTAACTATCTCATCGGCCGCTACTTTGCTACGTTCTGCAAGTTTTCGTACTTCAGCAGCAACAACGGCAAAACCTTTACCATGCTCTCCTGCCCTGGCAGCTTCTACAGCAGCATTAAGTGCTAAAATATTTGTCTGAAACGCAATGTCGTTTACAATAGTAATTTTTTCAGCAATTTTCTTCATAGCATTAACAGAGATATCTGATGAAGCACTACTTTCTTTTATACTTTCAGCTGTTTTTAAAGTAATTTTCTCTGTTTGCTGCGCATTATCTGTATTCTGTTGAATATTTGCAGCCATTTGTTCCATAGATGATGATACTTCCTCTGCAGATGATGCTTGTTCGCTTGCTCCTTGCGATATTTGTTGTGAAGTAGAACCAAATTGTTGACTTGCCACTACAAGATTATCAGCATTAACA
>DAOWML010000261.1 GCA_030643125.1 Bacteroidales bacterium | reverse complement strand
TTAACAATACTATATGCCACCTGGTAATTTAGCGCATCATTTAAATCATCTGATTTTGCAGGAACCTGCATATCAGTTTCAATAGTTAAATCTACAAGAAAACGGTTTCCTACAATCTGTTCTTCTTTAAAATGCCCATGATAAGCATAAAACTCCATGTTTTCAATCTTTATCAGTCCCATTCGTTTCAAAATTTTAATTCATTTCAAATTTAAGTTTATAAAATCAGTTTTACATATTTTTTAATACAATATATACAGCATTGGATAAAATCCTGTATTTTTGTAAGTTTAAAAAACTAACGACCAAAATCTAAATTTGATTTTTTCATGGGAACTGAAAACAAAAACACACCTGCCCGCTCGGCAGGCGGGGAAGAAAAAAAATCTTTAAACTTTATTGAAAGTATTATTGAAGAAGATTTAAAAAACAACAAAAACAATAGCGTGGTATGTACCCGTTTCCCTCCTGAACCAAACGGATATTTACATATTGGCCATGCAAAATCAATCTGTTTAAATTTCGGTCTTGCTCAGAAATACAACGGAAAAACAAATTTACGTTTTGACGATACAAACCCTGAAAAAGAAGAAGTAGAATATGTTGAATCAATAAAAGAAGATGTTAATTGGCTCGGATTTAACTGGGAGGGCGAAGCCAGGTTCACTTCAGATTATTTTGATCAATTGTACGAATGGGCCTTAAAATTAGTCAACACCGGATTCGCATACATTGACGATCAGGCTTCTGAAGAAATCAGCAAACAAAAAGGAACACCCACACAAGCAGGAATTGAAAGTCCATACAGGAATCGTTTAGTTGAAGAAAATCTGGATCTTTTCACCCGAATGAAAAATGGAGAATTTAAAAACGGAGAACGGGTTTTAAGAGCAAAAATTGATATGGCATCGCCAAATATGCATATGCGCGATCCTATCATTTACAGGATATTACATAAGGAACATCACCGTTCGGGAAATAAATGGTGTATATACCCGATGTATGATTTTGCACACGGGCAATCTGATTATATTGAAAGTATAACTCATTCGGTTTGTACTTTGGAGTTTGAAGTACATCGCCCATTATACGATTGGTTATTAAATCATCTATATACTGAAGGAACTATTAGGCCACGACAGATTGAATTTGCTCGTTTAAATTTAAGTTATACGATAATGAGTAAGCGAAAACTTCTTGAGCTAGTTCAAAAGAATTTGGTATCTGGCTGGGATGATCCGCGAATGCCAACAATATCAGGTCTTAGACGAAGAGGATTTACACCTGCGTCAATACGTAAATTTGCAGATATAATAGGAGTTGCTAAACGCGATAATGTAATTGATGTTGCATTATTGGAACATAGCTTACGCGATGATTTAAATAAAATAGCTCCACGTGTTATGGCTGTTTTAAATCCATTAAAAATAGTTATTACTAATTATCCTGAAGATAAAGAAGAATGGCTTAAAATTGAAAATAATCCGGAAGACGAAAGCATGGGAACTCGAGAGATGCCATTTTCACGTGAGATTTTTATTGAACAGGATGATTTTATGGAAGATGCTCCAAAAAAATTCTTCCGTTTGGCACCTGACAAAGAAGTTCGCTTAAAAGCAGCATATATTATTAAGTGCGAAGAAGTAATTAAAGATGATAAGGGTAACATTACTGAACTTCGTTGTACTTACGATCCTGATTCGAAAAGTGGAAGTGGCTCTGAAGCTAGTAAACGTAAAGTAAAAGGCACATTACATTGGGTTTCGGTTAAGCATGCTATAAATGCAGAAGTTCGATTATACGATCGTTTATTTAATGATGAAGACCCTGCAGGACATAAAGAAAAAGATTTTAAAGAATTTATTAACTCTGATTCTTTAAAAGTTCTTAATGGATGCAAAATAGAACCGGGTTTAAAAGATGCAAAACCGGAATCTAAATATCAATTCCAACGATTAGGTTATTTTTGTGTGGACAGAAGAGACTCAAAACCAGACAATATGGTTTTCAACAGAACTGTTCCGTTACGGGATTCCTGGAGCAAAATAAATAAATAAGACTTAGAGCATCCAAGGTATATTTTCTTCGGATGTTTTTTTATTCTCCAATTAAATCCCTAATAACAACAGATGCACAAAAGCAGCCATAAATTGGTGGCATATATGATATTGTTCCAACAGTAGATTTTTTATTTTCTCCTGGCTCATCAACTATTACAGCATTTTCGTCGGCTTTATCCTCAGAAAAAACTACTTTAAATCCTTTTGATATCCCTAATTTTCGTAATCGTTTTCTTAAAAATAATCCTAATCGGCAATTATATGATTTTGAAATATCTTTAATAATTACTTTCGTCGGATCCAAACGCCCACCAGCCCCTAACGAGCTAACAATTTTTAAACCCTTTTGTAAACTATGATATATTAATAAAACTTTGGGAGATAAGGTATCAATTGCATCAACAACATAATCGAATGGTTTATCTAAAATCTCAATCATTCGATCATCTTTAATATATTCCTGGATAATATTTAGCTTTAACTTAGGATTTATATCAATGAGTCTTTTACCAACAACTTCGGCTTTAGGTTTATTCATTGAACTTTCTAAAGCAACAAGTTGTCTGTTTTTATTAGACGGATGTAAAAAATCGCCATCAACAATGGTAAGTTCTCCAACTCCTGCACGGCAAAGGCTTTCCACAGCATAAGCTCCTACTCCACCTAATCCAACTATCAGAACATGTGCTTCACTAAGTTTAGTAATTTTATCTTTCCCTATTAATAATTCTGTTCGCTCTTGCCAGTATTCACTACCCATTCAATAAATTATTTAGATTATTAATTAATTGTTTTTTAAAATTCTCAGTATTCATATTAAACTTTTTTGCCACCACAGAATATAAATCCTTAATATTAATATTAAAATCATCTGTTTCAAGAAAAATTCTATTGACAGGTAATTCACCAAGATAGCCACTTAATTTTGAATCGGAATTATTTATATGATGACATAGTGATAAATAAAATCCATGATTAATAAAATCCATTGCCATTTGCTTACTCCCGTTAAAATGATGTATTACCCAGGGAATTTTAGATTTTAACTCTATTTTCAACTTTAAAACTTCATTATGCGCCTTAACTGAATGTACTATTAAAGGTAAATTGTATTTATCAGCAATCTTAATATGAGCTATAAAAGCTTTTTTTTGAGTTTCCCAATCCACCCCCTTTAATTTATCCAAACCTGTTTCTCCAATAGCTATTATTGATTTATTTTGTATTAACTTTTCTAAACGTTCTGTAATCTTGCTTTCCGATAGCTGATCAGCATGCCAGGGATGCAAACCTGCTGTAAAAAAAATCTTATCACTATTTTTAGTGATAAGATCATTTTGTAAAAATAAACTTTGTATAACAATTTCATTTTCAGCCGGCATTTGCTGATGTGCATGAAAATTCAAAAACACATTTTCAGGAAAATTCATTATACATCATCTTAGTACATGACAAAAAACAAAGATTAACATGAAAGGATTATTAAATATTAGTTTCGTATTTTAAAATTACAAATTTCAAAACACAAATAACAAATAAAACCCAATAAATCAATAAATTAAATTTCAAACTCTTGTTTTGATCATTGGATATTGGGAATTGTATTTTACTTGCCCGCCTGTCTGCCGATTTACCTACCGATAGGCATGGCAAGGCAGGTCCGGCAGGCGGGTTTGGAATTTATTATTTGTATTTTATTTTTTTATTAAAATCATTACAATTCAGCAGGTTAAAGATTTGTGAATAATTTTTGTCATGTACTAAAATACATCATATAGTTTTATTCTCTTTTTATATTAACTATACCAGCTTGTAATCTTTTTAAGGTTTCTT
>DAOWML010000278.1 GCA_030643125.1 Bacteroidales bacterium | reverse complement strand
GTACACAATAATCCGAATATATTAATTGATACTAAGAATTCCGATGATGCTGCTGTTTATAAAATAAATAATGAGACGGCATTGGTTCAAACAGTTGATTTCTTTACTCCGGTTGTTGATAGACCTTATGATTTTGGAGCTATTGCGGCAGCAAATGCCCTTAGTGATATTTATGCTATGGGTGCAAAACCAATTTTTGCATTAAATATTGTTGGATTTCCTTCAGCCAGATTACCTATGGATGTTCTAAAACAAATACTTAATGGAGCACAAGATAAAGCTGATGAGGCAGGTATCAGTATTTTGGGAGGACACTCTATTGATGATACTGAACCAAAGTTTGGAATGGTTGTAAGCGGAATAGCTCATCCCGATGAGATTTTAACAAATTCAAGGGCTAAGGAAGGTGATGCTATTATTTTAACAAAGCCCATAGGACTTGGAATAATAGCAACTGCCTTAAAGCGTGGGTTGGTTAATAAAAATACTGAAGATTTTGCAATTAAAATCATGTCGGAATTGAATAAATATGCTGCAGATATCATTAATAATTTTGACATTAATGCATGCACAGATGTTACCGGGTTTGGACTATTAGGGCATTTAAGCGAAATTTCACTCGCAAGCAAGATGGATGTTGAAATATTTTCACAACAAGTGCCTGTAATTGAAGAAGCCTGGGAATTTGCAACTAGCAATATTATTCCGGGAGGATCAACAAATAATTTAAATCATTTTTCTAAATATATCGACTGGGATACTAAACTATCTGATATTGAAAAGATTATTCTTAGTGATGCTCAAACATCGGGAGGATTATTATTTACTATTCCAATGAGTAAGAAAGATGAAGTTTTAAAACAACTTAAAGAATCCGGAATTGAGTTTGCATCTCACATTGGTAATTGTGTATCGAAAGGAAATGGATTAATAAGTGTTATTAAAAAATAAAGCTCTGGTTTGAATAAAACATTTAAATATCTCTTGCGTTTATTGTTAAATACAAATTTCACAAGGATGAAAACATTTAAATTAGTTATACTTTCAATATTTAGTTTTTTCGTTGTTAGTAATTCTTCAGCACAAAATAATATTCCTGAATTAAATAAAGAAATTGTTAAATACGTAAAATCTGTTAAAGGTAAAAAAGTTGACAGAGGCGAATGCTGGGATTTAGCAAACCAGGCTCTTATACGTGTTAATGCCGACTGGGATAAAGCATATGTATATGGTAATCTGGTTAATTCTGAAACAGATCAAATATTTCCCGGAGATTTAATTCAATTCGAAAATGTGAAGGTTAAGTACACTAAAGGAAATGCAACTTACACAGAATTTATGACTCATCATACTGCAATTATTTATAAAGTTATAAGTAAGGATGTTTTTGAAATCGCTCACCAAAATACAGGAACATCAGGAAAAAAAGTAGTTGTAGGTAAACTGAATTTAAATCATGTTGTAAAAGGTGATATCTTTTTTTACCGGCCTACAAAGAAATAAGTAATTAATTCAGGTAAAATTCGGAATAAATATTATATGTCATAATGAAACTTAAAATCAGTAAAATCGTTAACTTTACAAAAACCTATATATGAAAACCATAGACATAATACAATATTTCAACAGATATAAATTACAGGAATATTTAAAAAATCAACCTGTTAATAAAGCGTATTTATTTGGCTCACAATCAAGAAATGAAGCTAAACAAGACAGTGATATTGATTTATTAATTGAATTGGAAGATAATGTAGATTTATTTCAATTTATTTCAATTAAATTACATCTTGAAAAATTATTAAACAAAAAAATTGATCTGGTTTCAGCAAATGGTATTTCTCCCCGGATTAAACCATATATTGATAACGATAAAATATTGATTTATGAAAAATAAAATTGCTGACAAAGAAAGGCTCTTGCATATTAAAGATTCAATCGAAACAATTGAAAAATTTACTCATAATATAACACACGAACAATATACTGAAGATTACAAACTCAGATTAGCTCTTGTAAAATTATTGGAAATTATTGGTGAAGCAGCAACAGGGATAACAAAAGAAACACAAGAAAAGTTCGATGAAATTGAATGGATAATTTTAAAAAGTATGAGGAATGTATTGGTTCATGAATATTTTGGAATTGATTATAAAATAATATGGAACTCTATTAAAAACAATATTCCCACACTTAAGCAAAAGGTTGACAATATAATCAAAGAATTATCAAAGTAGCCATTTGTTACCTGAAAATCTGCAATATCATTTGAAATTTCCGAACAACCAACATCCTGAAAATTAAAAGTTAATATGTATTTATTCACCGCAAAGGCGGAAAGACGCGAAGAAAAACTTCAATTACAATATTTTTCCAAATAAACTATCGCTTCGTAACTTCCATAGCGCTTTCCTTTTTCCCAGTCTGAACAAGCACCTTTTTTGTCACCCAATTTTAACCGGGCAAATCCTTTTTTTGCATAAATATCGCCATTGTAAGGCTCAATATCTAAATACATACTATAATCTCGTATGGAATACTCGTATGTGTTTGTGGCTGAATATATATCGCCTCTTAACTCGTAAAAATCTTTATTTGATTTTATCTGCATCGATTGATTAATGGCTTTAAGTGCTTCAAAATAATCCTTGTTCATGAAATAAGATTTGCTGCTTAAATAAAGTACATCAGGATTTTCAGGTAAAATTTTTAAAATTGAATTGGTCAGATTAATAGCTTTAGCAAAATTTCCAGTTTTAAACAATAAATCTGCTTTTATGATGTAATTATCAATTTCGTATGGTTCTATCCTTGTTAACTTATTAATATCCTGTAAAGCAGCATCGTATTCATTTATTTCTTTATTTAATATAACTCTTTGTTTTAGATATTCAGGCTTAGATTTTTTCAGCTCTATAGCCGAATTAATTGATTGTAATGCACCTTGCACGTCTCCTTCAAAATACGCAATTTTACTTTTCAAATAATGTACCTGAGCAATATTATTGTTTCTTGATAGTATTTCATTAACAACAAATAATGCCTGGGTGTATTTATCATTCTGAATTAATCGCTCAACTTGGTAAATCTGTTTTTCGGTTTGAGAATAAAAATTTTCTGACAAAATATATTGATCTAATCCTAAATTATATATACCGGTAAATTCAATATTATTCATTAAATCAAATAGAGAAATTTTATATTTTGATCTAAGATTCTCTTCCAAAGCATTTTTTGCATTTTCCGGATCGCTTAAGCTTAGAAATATTTTCACTTTATACTCACTTGAATAAAACTGCTTTATCTTATCAAGTTCGTTACAATATTTTAAAGCCTTTTGATAATTACCCAGTTCATAAAATATCTCAACTTTTGCTAAATAAAACTCAGATTTTGGATTTTCAGAAATTAAAATATCAAGTGAATCAACTGCTTTAGAATAATTACCTTGTTTAATATCAACAAAGGTTTGCAATTCTCTTATACTGATATTCTGTGAAAAGAGAATCCCTGGAAACAAGATTATGATTAATATATATACAAACCGGATACTCATTATTTATTATTAAGGTTCTACTATTATTTTAGAGAAAATGATTAAATGGTTTATTAGTTTACTGGTAAACT
>DAOWML010000291.1 GCA_030643125.1 Bacteroidales bacterium | reverse complement strand
TCGAAAATGCCTAACCATTTTAATCTACTCATAGTTTCCGACTCCATGTTTATTCCAACATAGTTACAAAGTTTTTGCTCAACGGAATCTTTTTCGTCATAAGGTAAAAAGCTGTTGATAAACTCTCTATATGTTATATTTTCAGAGTTCTCGATTGTATAAGTATCATCAGTTGCGCCTAGTTGTACAAATACGTTCCATCCGGCACAATAACCCGGACGACGTAATGTTCCACGTAATAATGTTGGGATATTTTCAAGACCATAAGTTTCTCTATAGCCTAACGAATCTCTGTTTGGATACATTTCAAATTTACCAACATCTAATATCGACATTTTCTCAATTCTTCGGAATAGTTGATTGTATGGAACGAACTTATAATTGCCATTATCAATATATTGGGCAACAGATTGTCCTGCAACTACTACGTTTCTTGGATTCCAGGTGAATTTATAATTCCATGGATTATTATCAAACTCTGGAGCAACCAGTCCTCCGGTGCTAGATTTAAAAGCAACCATTTCGCCACCTTTAGCTCTTATTTCATCAATAACTTTCATGGCCGACATGTGATCAATTCCAGGATCAACACCGATTTCATTTAATAGAAGTAATCCTTTTTCAACAGCTTTTTCATGTAATCCTTTTATATCTTTCGAAACATACGAAGCTGTAATCATATGTTTGCCAAATTCAACACATTTTTCTGCAACCAGAAAGTGAAATCTTGCAGGGAGCATTGAGATTACCACGTCTGTGTTCTTAACTTCTTCTAAAAGTTGTTGTTCGTTGAAAACGTCAAAAGCAACAGCTTCTCCATTTGGATGATTTCCAATTTTGCGTTTTGCAACCTCAATAGTCCTTTGTCCTATACGAATTTTCCAGTTATATTGACTAGAATGGTCTAGTAAATATTTTATCAGGCTTGAAGATGATAATCCTGCGCCAAGAATTAGTATTTTTTTCATAAGAATAACAAGTTACTTTGTAATTATTTAAATTAAGTTAGGTGCGAATATATAATTATTTTTAAGTAAGAAAAATGGTTTTTGACAGTTTTCCCAAAAAATCAAATATTCATCACATGCAATTGTCTGTATATTGCAGAATATCAGCATGTTGTACGGTTAACGAAAAGTCTAAAAGGCTGTTAAAAGTTTATGTCCTTTAACAGTTTTTAATATTTATCGAATGAATTTAAATAACTATTTTTTCTTTTTAAGAAAAAATAAATTGATTTATAATAATCTGTTAATAAAACGATTTTCTTTTTATTGAAAAGTACATGATTAATCTTAATTTTGTTCAAATTAGTAATGTTATAATACAACTTAGCTTTGGCAGAAAAGAAAAAATACGCTGAAACTCCATTAATGAAACAGTATTATCAGGTTAAGAGTACGCATCCTGATGCAATATTATTGTTTAGAGTGGGAGACTTTTACGAAACATTTGGAGAAGATGCAATAAAAGCTGCCGGAATATTAGGTATAACATTAACTAAAAGAGCCAACGGTGCAGCTTCTTTTGTTGAACTGGCCGGCTTCCCTTATCATGCAATAGATACTTATTTGCCAAAACTAGTTCGTGCCGGACAACGAGTTGCCATTTGCGAACAGCTTGAGGATCCAAAGAAAACAAAGAAAATAGTGAAGCGAGGGGTTACCGAAATGGTTACTCCCGGAGTTTCTTTAAATGATAATGTGTTAGAGCATCGGGAAAATAATTTTTTAGCATCGGTTCATCTCGAAAGGACTATTGCCGGTGTTGCATTTCTTGATATTTCAACGGGTGAATTTTTAACAGCAGAAGGTAGCTTTGAGTACGTTGATAAGCTTTTAAGTAGTTTTCAGCCAAAAGAAGTGCTCTTTGAAAGAAGCAAACAACAACAATTTAAAGAGCTTTTTGGTGAGAAATTTTATACTTATAAATTAGATGATTGGGTATATACAGAAGAAAATGCAACAGACAAATTGCTTAAAAGATTTCAAACATCATCATTAAAAGGATTTGGGGTACAAAATTTACAGTATGGAATTATTGCTGCCGGGTCAATTCTGCAGTACCTTGAAATAACTCATCACAATAAATTACAGCATGTAGCTACCTTATCAAGAATTGAAGAAGATCGTTATGTTTGGTTAGATAAGTTTACAATTCGAAATCTGGAGTTATTCTTTTCGATTAATGAAGGAGCAAAGACACTGGTCGATGTTATTGACAGAACGATTTCTCCTATGGGAGCACGTTTATTAAAACGTTGGGTTGCACTTCCTTTAAAAGATGAAAAACCAATAAAAGAACGTCACGATGTTGTTGACTTTTTGTTAAGTAATTCAGATTTTAAAGATTTGCTGGTTGAGCACATTAAGGAAATAGGCGATCTTGAAAGAATCATTTCGAAAGTAGCAACGGGAAGAGTAAATCCACGTGAGGTAGTACAATTGAAACATGCATTAACAGCTATTGAACCAATTAAAAATGCTTGCTTGAAATCTGGTAACGAAGCATTAAAAAAGATTGGAGATCAACTTAATCCTTGTTTAAATATTAGGGATAGAATCGAGAGGGAATTATTTCCTGATCCACCGGCTTTGTTAAGTAAGGGGAATTTTATTGCAGATGGTGTATCTGATGATCTGGATGAGTACCGAAAATTAGCATTTTCAGGGAAAGATTATTTATTACAGATTCAACAACGTGAAATTCAGCGAACAGGAATTACTTCTCTGAAAATTAGTTTTAATAATGTTTTTGGATATTATATTGAGGTAAGAAATACGCATAAAGATAAAGTGCCTCCGGAATGGATTAGAAAACAAACTTTGGTTAGTGCCGAGAGATATATTACGGAAGAATTAAAGGAGTACGAAGTTAAAATTTTAGGTGCAGAAGAGAAAGCGCTGGATTTGGAACAAAAATTATTTTTTGATCTTGTTACAAGCCTGGAAGATTATATTTCAGCGATACAATTGAATGCTTCTTTAATAGCAAAATTAGATTGCTTATTATCTTTCTCTATTATTTCTGAAGAAAATAAATATATCCGACCTGAAATAAATGATTCTGATGTAATTGATATAAAGGACGGCAGGCATCCGGTAATTGAAAAGATGTTACCAATTGATGAGTCTTATATTCCTAACGATGTTTTTCTTGACAGTGATCAACAGCAAATTATTGTAATAACAGGACCCAATATGTCAGGTAAATCAGCTCTACTTCGACAAACTGCTTTAATTGTTTTGCTGGCACAAATAGGAAGTTTTGTTCCTGCTTCAGAAGCTAAAATTGGATTGGTAGATAAAATATTTACAAGGGTTGGGGCTTCGGATAATATATCTTTGGGCGAATCAACATTTATGGTTGAGATGCACGAAGCTGCGAGTATATTAAATAACTTATCATCAAGAAGTTTGATTTTGCTCGATGAAATTGGGCGAGGAAC
>DAOWML010000338.1 GCA_030643125.1 Bacteroidales bacterium | reverse complement strand
CTGTGAATCCAAAGATTTTCCGTTTACTGTTGATAGCTCAGTAAAACATAACGAAAATAATAGTTTTGATATGGGCGAAGCTGCCGGTCATTTTTCTTACATTGAAGATCCTGATGGTACTTTGATAGAATTTGTCGAAACACATAAAGTACCAATTTTGAAAAAGTTTGGCTGGTATCTAAATATGAAAAAAAGAGACCCTTTAAAACCATTACCTAATTGGATGTTAAATGCACTTGCTTTAAATAAAGTAAAATTCTGATGAATTATTAAATTGTTGGTAATGTTCCTGATGTTTTTTAAATTGCATTTACCGGACATACAATTCTACAACTTGAACAAAGAATACATTCTGTATTGGTAATTGGCTTTTTATTTTTAATATAGCTCATAACATCAATATCCATTGGGCAAATTTTGTTACATGCTCCACACTCGATGCAATCATTTTGTTTAGGTTTAATTTTTATGATACTTACACTTGCAGGAACTTTCATAATTAGCCCAACGGGACAGGCTAGTTTGCAAAATGCTCTTCTATCGTTGTAAATAAATGCTAAAGGAATTCCAATAGCGTAATAAAGAGCATTTCCTGCAAACATCCATATCATTTCCATTTTGTGCAAATAATCTTCGTAAACATTGTAATTAATAACAAATACAAGATAAATAGGAATTGCCAGAGAAATAATAAGACTGATATATCGAAAATTCTTTGCTTTTTCAGGAATTTCTTTCTTTTTACCTGTTATTGGAAGCCAGTCTAATATAGCTCCGGTCCAGCAAGCCCAACCGCAAAAACCACGACCCCAGATTAAAGGGCCAAAAATTTTGGCAATAGCATAATGGATAACACCTTTTCCTATAAATCCAACCAAAACCAGTAGGAATACACCACCTAACTGAAAATTTTCATGATTTACGATTGGCACAAATAATAATAAACAGGGGAGTACCATTAAAATAGCGATCTTTCTTCCTATTAGTTTCTTTTTCCCTTTTAAAACTCTTCGAAGTAAATTCCCAACTGAGATTGAAAATCCTATCCATGGAAAAATTACACGAAACCCCCACCAACCAATAGTTATTTCCATTATTAACCATACTATTATTCCAATTATAAATGGAAGTATTATTCTAAATGCTGTTTTCATTTAACTATGATTTATTAATAAATTAGTACGATTAATTTTAAATCCACCATTTTCCTTTCTGTAACGAATTGTAATAATAATTGAAAGTGTAATAGTTAAAACTCTAAATATATTGGCACTAATACCTCCCAAAGCAGTTTCACTTATTTCAAATAATATCCACGAAAGATTCATTAATACATGAAGCCCAATCGGAATCCACAGATTCTCGTCCCACTCAATAAACAACCAGGCAAACCATGCACCTCCAAGCAAGGTTACTATAAAAACACCTATTGTTCCACCGGTACTGCTGCCCTGGTACAAATGCCCCGTTGCAAATATAATTGCATTTAACATTACCGCAGGAATAAAGCCCCATTTCAGTTTTCGGAATAATTGCCCGAATAAAAATCCTCGAAAAAATATTTCTTCGAAAATTCCTGCAAGTAATGATCCATGTATTATATCAATGGTTGTTATGTTTGATGCAAATGTGCCAGTTATAAAAGATCCAATATACATAGGGATGACCATAACTGAAGCCCATAGCATTCCTCTTGTAAAAGATTGATTTAATTTTAATTCTTTGATAATATTTTGAAAACCATGAATCAAAAGAAGGGCAATTACGATCGGAATAACCCACCACGCGTAAAAATAAACGATTTGTAATGGTTTATATGAGATAGTTATTTTAAAATCAAAAAAGTATAATAAAATACTTTTCCCATACATGGCAATTATGAATGATAAAATAATGATTATGGTGTTTTTTAATGTTTTACTCATGTTTTTATATGTATTGAATGTTTAAAATTGGTTTGTTTCTAATTGTTTCAGATAGCATAAACCTGTTAGGTTTGTTGGCATTAATATTTTATACGTAATTCCATAAGCGATGACATGGCTGGATATCGATGCCATTTATTTTGGCTGCCATATTTATAGTAATGTGTGGCAACAGAAGGCCTTGCCAACGGGAAAAATAAGTAATTACCTTTTTCAGATTTGCCAACCCACTCAAGTGAAACGATAATATCCTCACTAACAACTATTTTATAAGGTCTTAAATCAACATTAATCCAATCATGTTTTTTACCAATAATTTGGGTGTAAATACCTTTGGATAATATCGACTTATTAGGTTTACGCCTTTTTATGGTGTAAATATTGATTCTTATAGTTGTTGTATCGAAATTTGAGTAGACATAAAAACATATATCTTCTATAATTGTATTAGTATGATTAATATTAAAACTTCTTGCTATAGCAGAACCCAGATTCTGATTGGGTAAATCTGAATTTGTAAGTTGTACATATAAAGGAACCAGGTAATGTGTTGTACCTTTTTTCTTTTCTTTTAATCTTTTTGATATTATAACAGCTTCAGGAATTGCTACGATTTTTTCTGATAGTGTAATTATCAGGTCCTGTTTTT
>DAOWML010000328.1 GCA_030643125.1 Bacteroidales bacterium | reverse complement strand
TCTTCAGCTTGTAAATATAATTTTGGAATTGTTGCACCATTTAAAACAACACTCCATGGATAACCAGCTGGTTCTGTTTCATGAATTATTAAGATTCCTTTTGCACCTTGTCGTGCTGCTTCTTCATATTTATATGTCCAACGACCATAATAAGTCATTTCGTTACCTTTAAAGAAATCTTTATTATCGGTTCCAAATCCCGGGTCGTTAACCAGAACAACCACTGTTTTCCCTTTTACATTTATTCCTTTATAATCATTCCAGTTATATTCCGGAGCTACAATTCCATATCCGGCAAAAATCATATCCGAGTTTCTTACTGATATTTCATTAACCAGGTGTTTTGAAAATGCAACAAAATCATCTTTATAATTTAATTCTATAGTTGCATTCCACATACTTATTTTCATTCTTTTATCAGGAATGTCTGTTACTTCAACCATTGGTACTTCCTGAATATAGCTTCCGTTATTTGCAGGTTCAAGACCAATTCTTTTATACTCTTTTACCAAAAATGCAACCGCTTTTTCTTCTCCAATAGTAAAAGGCTTTCTTCCCTGGAAATCATCAGAGGCAAATTCCGTTACAATTCGAGTCATATCTTCTTCATTAATGGTCGATTCAGCTTTTTTGAAATCGGAGCAAGAAGAAAATAATATTGATATTATGAATAATAATGAGATAAATAAATGGTTTTTCATTTTTATATTTTATTATAAAATGATGTGATTAATCGTATTTAAAAAGAACTTTCGAAAGTACTGAATAATTCATCAATATATAGATTATATAAACAGATATTTTGTATATTTATTTCCTTAAACCTTTAATTAATAATCATGAAAAAGCTAATCTTGTTAATCAGTTTATTTTTATCATTTAATACTATTTTTTCTTCTGAAAATGAAATAATAGTTCCTTCTAAAATAAAAGAGGTAACTGTATTTCAGAAAGGAGCACAAGTTTATAAATCTGGTTCGGTATTTATTAATACGGGCGTAACAGATCTTTTGATTACGGATTTACCAAGAAATATTAATCAGCAAAGCATACAGGTAAAAGGTTTTGGAAACTTTATCATTTTAAGTGTAAACTATCGGTTGAATTATTTGAGATCCCAAAAACAATCAAAAGAAATAAAAGTTCTGGAGGATAGTTTAGACTTTTTAAAATATAAGAAAAAAGACATTGAAAATAAGATAGAAATTTATAAAGCCGAAGAAGGTATATTGTTAGCAAACAAATCAATAGGAGGAGATCAATCAGGAGTAAGTGTAACAGCCTTAAAGGAAGCTATGAATTATTTTCATTCTAAGTTAAACGAGATAAAATCAAAGGAACTGGAGTTAAGTAAAAGTTTGGTTAATATAAACGAAAGTTTAAATAGAATTCAAAACCAACTGAATTCACTACGAACGAAACGTAACAATCCAATTTCTGAAATAGTTGTAAAAGTTTTGGCAAAAGAAAAAACAAAAGCAATATTGGATTTAAAATATGTGGTTTATAATGCGGGATGGACACCGGAATATGATTTAAGGGCAATTGATATTAATAATCCTGTACAATTAAATTATAAAGCTAAAGTTTTTCAATCGAGTGGTGAAGATTGGAAAGATGTTAAATTAACTATCTCAACTGGTAATCCTCAAATTAGTGGAGTAAAACCAGAGATATATCCATGGTACATTAGTTTTTATGAACCCTTACAATATATGATAAGAGGTGCAAGATCTATGCCTATGGCAAAAGCTGTGTATAATGAGGTTGAGATTATGGATTCTGAAGAAGATGTTATGACCGAGGCTGAAGAAGTTGTATTTGAAACAACAACAAGTCAAACAAGCGTGGAATTCAATATTGATATTTCTTATACAATTCCTGCGGATGGTAAAGCTTACACTGTTCAAATTAACGAATTTAGTTTAGATGCTGATTATACTTACTATGCTGCTCCAAAACTGGTTGAGGCTGCATTTTTATTAGCACAGATTACAGGTTGGGAACAATATAATTTATTGCCCGGCTCCGCAAGTATCTTTTTTGAAGGAACCTATGTCGGCAATTCAAATATTAATCCCCGGAATACAAATGATACCTTAAATCTTTCTTTAGGTCGTGATGAGTCAATTGTTGTATCACGAACTAAAATAAAAGATTTTGAAAGCCAGAGAGTGATAGGAGTAAATAAAAAAGAAACTTTTGGTTATGAAATAGAAATTCGAAATAACAAAAATTCAGATATTTCTATTATCATTAATGATCAATTTCCTGTATCAACGAATAAAGAAATTGAGGTTGAACAAATAGAAAAATCAGGAGCTAAGTTAAATGAAACATCAGGAAAATTAAGTTGGGAGTTTAATTTGAAATCGCGGGAATCAAAGAAACTAGAAATGAAATATTCTGTTAAATATCCTAAAAATAAAAGAATCGAATTGTAAATATTTTTATAGTAGAGCCACAACGCATTGTAGCTCTACTATTTTTCATTGTGGTTACGTTGTAATATGATTTATTTTCCTCCAAATTCCATTAAATAAGCTTTTATAAAACCATCGATATTTCCATCAAGTACATCTTGAACGTTACCAACTTCAAAATTTGTTCTTACATCTTTAATTATTTTGTAAGGATGTAATACGTAGTTTCTGATTTGGGATCCCCATTCAATTTTTTTCTTTTCGCCTTCAATTTTTGCT
>DAOWML010000111.1 GCA_030643125.1 Bacteroidales bacterium | reverse complement strand
CCAAAAAAATGAACATATGAAAGTGCTAATGTTCCAATATCCGATCCATTACTTAAATCTTCGCCCCAACTTTCAAAGGTCCAGTCATTTTGATCATCATTAGAATCAAACATTTCAATATAGCTTTTACCACCCATACCAACAAAACTTATTCTTCCTTTTTTCATTGGAAAATTGAGTTTAAATGTTAAATCCTGGTATTTTGTGGTTTCAACTTCGGCACCAAGTAAATTTATAATATCTACAAGCGAGTATCTATATGCTAATAAATACGAAGCATTAGTGTTCTTAGAAAAAGGTCCTTCAGTCCCAAATTCTAAACCATTATAGCCAAATTCTACCCAATATTCTCTTTTTTCATTATTCCCTGTACGCATTTTTAAATCAAATACTCCAGCTAAAGCATTTCCATATTCAGCGGGGAAAGCTCCGGTTAAAAAATCAGAATTAGTAAGCAAATTGTTATTTAATATGGTAATAGGTCCTCCGGTTGTTCCTGATGCTGCAAAATGATTTGGATTAGGAATTTCTATTCCGTCGAGTCTCCATAACAAACCTGTTGAAGAATTACCCCTGATAATTATATCATTTCTGTTATCGCGCACAGACATTACTCCGGCATAATTTGCTGCCATTCTTGCCGGATCACCATAGCTTCCTGGATATCTATTTGTTTCATCAACAGTAAAAGATCGGGCGCTTATGGTAGCCATCTTATTTAAAGGCTTATCTTTCTGGATCGTTGCTTTTATAACTACTTCATCAATTTCAGTTACAGATTCTTCTAATTCAATTTTTATAATTTTCTCTTTAGCAGAACTTATAATTATATTATCAATTATTTGTGTTTTGTAACCAATATAACTTGCTTGTATGGTTCGTCGTCCTATTAATACTTCTTCGAATCTAAAATACCCCTTTTCATCACTAATTGTTCCTTGTTGGGGGTCGGTATTCGGTAAAATAATATTAACACCAGACAAAGGTATTTGAGTTTCTCTATCAATAACAATACCTCTTAAGGTTTGTTTTAGATTTGCTTGAGAATAGCCTGTTTCAGCAAGGAAAATCAATAAGGAAAGAGTTAATATATATTTTAGCTTCATTAATTTGGGATTCAGTTTTGCAAGAAAAACAAAGATAATAGAATTATTGATTATTTTTTATCGAGAATCCAGCCTGTTCAATAATGTCTTCTAATTCTACATATTTTCCGTGTGAATATGCCATTAAATCTTGATGTTGCATATTAACTCTTTGATATTGATTTTGCTTTCATATCACAAATGGTGTTCTCAAAATGATCAGAATGTGCTTTTACCCACTCAAACTCCAAATATTTACCTTTAATTAACTTATCAATTTTTCTCCATTCTGTAATATTTTTTGCTCTTGTACCATTGGCTGTATAGAATTCATTCATTTTCCATATATGAAGCCATCCGGTGATACCTTTTATTACATACTGACTATCAGTTATTACTCTAATTCTATTTTCGTTTTTCAAATATTCTAAACCTTTAATAACGGCTAAAAGTTCAATTAAATTATTCCCCTTTCTTGTGGTTTTTATTTGATTTATGAAATATTCATTTTTTATTGTTTTAATTAAAACTGCAAAACCACCCAAGTTTTTTTCATGATTAAAAGAACCATCAGTAAATAACTCCGGGATATTGTTAGTTTTAGTATCGGTTCTTTTTACTATGAATTTATTATTGGTATTATCCAGCACTGTAATTTTAGTTCGATCATAAAAATCAACATCTGGCAAACCATCGTGGAGAATAAAGTTAAGCTGAAAACCTTTGTAATAGCTTTCAGGCCTTTTATTGTGTAATATTTTTCGTAGCTGAAATTCTTTTAGTTTAATAAATTGTGTTAACTTATTGGTATCTAAATATTTTAATTCTTTGGTTTTGGGCGAAAAGCTAATTTTGCACTCCGAATTATCATAAATAATTAAGATAGTATAAAAACCATCCTTATCATCTATAATATTCATTTTTAGCTGAAAGTATTCCATACATTCAGAGTGTATTTTAACTTATTTGAAAGGAGTATAATTAGTATTTGTAGACTAAAAAACCGGCAAAAGCCGGTTTTAAGATTTTATTCAAATGTTTCAATACATTGGTTAATACTATCGTAAATATCAAATACATTATGTAACTGAAGCAACTTTACTAACTCCATTACTTCAGGGGACATATTGCAAAGTTTGAACTGGCTATCGTTATTCTTTGCATTCCTTAAAATAGAAAGTAAAGCCCCAAAGCCAGAACTGTCAACATATTCAACACCCTCAAGGTTTAGAATAAGTTTGGTATTTGCATTTGTTAAATATTGAGCAACCTCTTCTTTTAAAGACTGAGCAATTAAGATATTTAATTTGCTTACATTATCAAATGATAGTATCTCAATTCCGTTGTTCGATTCATGTTTTAACATATATTCCGGTTTTAAGGTTAATATTTTCGATTATATTTTATTCTTTATCTCTTTTAATTCTTTCACGGCAATATTACTTTCTCTTACAAATTTAACAATTATTTCCTGATATTCATTAATATTTTGCCCCTCTTTTGCATTTTCTTCTAATTTTCTAAGCTCATTAGCCAGACCTTTCATTCCAACCATAAGAATAGCCGATTTAGCTTTATGTGCTATTCTACTCAAATTATCCCAGTCTTTTTTTATATAGAAATTATTTAAAGCACTTTGATATTCAGGAATTTGTTTAAAAAATAGATCGACCAAATCATTTATCAAGTCGTTACTTCCTTCGCTTATTTCGTTCAAATAAGAAAGATCAATAAGTTTGCTATTATCCTCCATTTCAAAAAATGTATTTTATTTTTCTAATTTAATGCAATAAAATAAACTTTTATCAATTACAAAAATTTAATTATGTAGAATTTAGCATTAAGGGATTTAAATTTTTATTTTTACAATACTTTTCTTATAATTAAACAATTTTACATGATTTTAGGTACAACATTAAAAATATGACTAAATCAATATATGCTATAATGAAACAACTTTTAATTACTTTGTTAGCAATCTTGTTAGCATTTGGTTCTTTTTCTCAAAGCGATAATTCAATTGAAGAAGAAATTAAGGAGTTAAGAAAAAAAGCAAACTTGCTTTATAATGAGGGAGTCAGATTTGCTGAAGCAGGTGAATATACAGAAGCCCACTTGAAATTTGATGAATCATTATTTATTTATCCCGAATTTGCAAATTCTTATTTGGAACGGGCTAAAATAAAAATATTGAGGCAGGAGTATGATTTAGCTATGGATGATATAGTTAAGGCTATGGAAATTAATGATGGTTTAGGTGAGGCATTTTACATTAGGGCATATTTGAAACTATTAATGAAGGACCATCAAAATGCACTGACAGATTTCACACATGCAATTCAAAAAGGCTACACAGAACCTGAGGTTTACTATTATCGTGGATTAATGAATTTTGAGTTGGCTGATTACAATAGTGCATTAATAGATTTTACCTTAAGCATTGATAAGAAATATGATTTTGCATATGCTTACAACGAACGTGCAAGCTCGAAAAGAATGATGGGAGATTACCAAGGGGCAATTCATGATTACAAACAAGCATTAGCATATGATTCAACAATAATTGTTGCTTATGATAATATAGGGAGTTGTAAAATCAAAACAGGTGATTTTCAGGGAGCAATAGAAGATTATACAAAAGCAATCCGAATGGATCCTGAATATTATTTGGCATTAAATAATAGGGGTAGTGCTTATTATCAGATGAGTAATTATGAAGCAGCATTGAATGATTTTACAAAAGTTATTGAAATTAATAAAGAATATGCTCCTGCCTATAATAATTCAGGAATAACAAAAATAAAAATGGAAAATTATCTGGGTGCTGAAAAAGATCTGGACAAGGCCATCAAATTAAATCCTGAATATGGTGAAGCATATATAAATAGGGGATATGCCCAAGAATTTTTAGGAAAATTCCCGGATGCTTGTGCCGACTGGAAAATAGCATTAGAACTTGGAATCGAAGAGGCCGCAAAATATATAACTGAATGTGAATAACCTAACTTTATTTGAAATGAAAATAATTAAATCAACAATATTATCGTTTGTTATCCTTTTTATAGTTGGTCAGGTTTCCATCGCTCAGGAAAATGTAAAAATCAAAAAAGCAGACTTCCAAATTGTGATAAAAGAGGTGGGGTTTACAGATGCCTGGAAAGAAATAAAAGAAGGAGAAAAATTATTTACTGCAGGAATGGGTACATATCCAAATGCGCTCGAACATTATTTAAGAGCTAATAAATATAACTCCGATTGCGCAAAACTAAATTATAAAATAGGGGTTTGTTACCTGGTAACAGATAAGTTTTATTATGCAACTGAATATTTAGAGAAAGCATACTTAAAAGATAATAATGTAACAGGGGATATACATTATATGTTGGCACGGGCATATCATCTAAATCTTGATTTCGATAATGCCATTGAGAATTACAAAGCATATTATAGCTCATTTTCTGTTAAAGAACTGGAAAAATTTGAAGTTGGAGTTGATAATTACATTAGGCAATGTAAATACGGACAAGATATTGTTAATAAACCTGTAAGGGTTATAATTAATAATTTGGGAGATAGGGTTAATTCCGAGTATGATGATTATAATCCGGTCTTGCACCCAAATCAAAACAAGCTATATTTTACTTCACGACGCGAAACTGAAAATAAAGAAAAAAGACTCGAGGCTGATAATAAATATTTTGAAAATGTATTTGTTTCTGAGCAAGCAGGAGATCTTTGGAGAAAAGCAAAAATGGTTGAGAATAAGCTTGATTCAAAAAATAATGTAGCACTTCTAGCTATATCACCAGATGCGAATAAAATATATTTATATAATGGAGAAGAAAATGGTGGTGATATTATGGTTAGCGAATTGAAAAATGGTAGTTGGAAATCACCTAAAAGTATATCAAGAAAATTATTATCTAAAAGCAAAGAAACTACTATTGCTTTTAACCCTGAAAGGAATGAAATATTTGTTGTGTCAAATATGGATGGAAGCATTGGCGGGATGGATATTTTCTATAGTAAGCTAGATGATAAAGAAAAGTGGTCAGAGCCAATAAATATGGGTGCAGCAATAAATACTATTTACGATGAAGAAGGCGTTTATTGGCATCCAAAGGAAGATAAATTATATTTTAGTTCTCAGGGACATAATTCTATGGGAGGATTCGATGTTTTTGTAATAGAAAGAGATGAAAATGGAATGTGGTCGAATCCGGTAAATTTAGGTTATCCGATTAATACTCCAAACGATGATATCTTTTTTAAAATGGATGAAACTAATAAATATGCATATTATTCATCAGTTCGTGATATTGGATTCGGAGGTAAAGACTTATATAAAGTAATATTCCTGGGTGAAGAAAAGGAATTGAAATTATCAATAGAAGATATTTTTCTTGCATGGAATTATAAATCAATTGATGACATGTTTTATCATGTGCCGGGCGAAATAAAGGTAGATACTGCATTATTTATGGTTGGATTAGTTACCGATGCTAAAACGGGTGATTCAATACAAATGGCTAAGATTGAACTTATTGATATAGAAGCAAGCCAGGTTGTTGCAACCGGATTAACAGATACCTCCGGAGTTTATCAAATAAAAATCCCTAAGAAAAAGGATTTTGGAGTTGAGGTAACAGCTAAGGATTATTTATACTTTGTTGAAATGGTTTACTTGTCTCAAAAACAAGTTGTTGATAGTAAAATTCAGGCAAATTTTCAATTAGATAAAATTGATGTGGGAGCAAAAATGGTTTTAAATAATATTTTCTTTGAAACAAATAAAGCAACTATAAAGCCTGAATCGACAACTGAACTGGAAAGACTTGCAAATCTGTTAATTGAAAATCCAACAATCCGACTGGAAATTTCGGGTCATACCGATAACGTAGGATCGTATCGTGCCAACCAGAAATTATCCGAATCTCGTGCTAAAAGTGTAGTTGAATACCTTGTTAGTAAAGGAGTAGGTTCTAGCCGATTAGAGTATAAAGGTTACTCATTTAATCAACCAATTGCCGATAACAATACAGCAGAAGGACGTAGTCAGAATCGTCGTGTAGAGTTCAAAGTATTGAGTAAATAGAATGATAATTATTTAAACAAAGATATGGATGGTTATTTTGTAATCATCCATTTTTTGTTATTTACTATATGTATAAAAAACATAATTTTTCTGATTAAAATTTTATAATTTTGTACTATATGAATTAATATTTAATAAAAAATAATATACAAATGAAAAATACAGCATTTACACAATTCCATATTGATTTAGGAGCTAAAATGTTACCTTTTTGCGGTTTTAATATGCCAATTGAATATTCAGGAATAAATGATGAACACATGACTGTTCGTGAGAAAGTTGGTGTCTTTGATGTTTCACATATGGGAGAGTTTTGGGTAAAAGGTCCGAAAGCTTTTGATTTGGTTCAACGAATCACTTCAAATAATGTAGCCGATTTATACAATGGCAAAGTTCAGTATTCTTGTTTTCCAAACGGAAAAGGTGGAATCGTTGACGATTTATTAGTGTACAAATTTGATGATGAAACATACTTATTAGTAGTAAACGCTGCTAATATTGATAAGGATTGGGCATGGGTTACTAAACAGGCTCAGGAAATGGGTCTGGAAATAGGCAAAGAAGTTTACAATGCTTCAGATGATATTGCCCAGTTGGCAATACAAGGACCTCTGGCTTTAAAAGCAATGCAAAAATTAACTTCAGCAAACGTAGTTGATATGGAATATTATACTTTCCAGAAATGTGATATTGCAGGAATTAAAGATGTAATTTTTTCAACGACCGGATATACCGGGTCAGGTGGATGTGAGATATATGTTGCTAACGAAGATGCAGAAAAATTGTGGAAAGCCGTTTTTGAAGTTGGCGAAGAATTTGGAATTAAACCAATAGGATTGGGTGCCCGCGACACATTACGATTAGAGTCTGGTTTTTGTTTATACGGTAACGATATTAACGATGAAACTTCGGCTATTCAGGCTGGATTAGGCTGGATTACCAAATTTGTTGATGGTAACGATTTTATTGATCGTGCTGTTTGGGAAAAACAAAAAGAAGAAGGTGTTTCACAACGGTTAAAAGGATTTATATTGGAAGATCGTGGAATTCCGCGTCAACATTATAAGGTTGTTGATGCTCAGGGTAATGAAATTGGTGAAGTAACATCAGGTACAATGTCAGCAATTATTAAAAAAGGTATTGGAATGGCATATCTGAACAAAGGATTCTGGAAAGAAGGAACAGAAATTTT
>DAOWML010000052.1 GCA_030643125.1 Bacteroidales bacterium | reverse complement strand
GATGCCGTTTTCAGGAAGTTTTTTACTTCGGCCTCCTTAAATTCTTTGATTACATTAATCGGTTCGCTCACTCCGTGTTCTGAGTATCCAATGGTTTTTATCAAACAATTTTCTTTTATTGAATGTATTCCTGCAATGCATTCAATTATACCTGCTGCACCTAATGTATGTCCCCAATAGCCTTTTAAACTATTAACCGGAACATGGTTAAGTTTAGCCCAACTTATGGCTTTTGATTCCATTTCGTCATTGTAAGGAGTTGCCGTTCCATGTCCTGATATGTAATCAATATTTGAATTTGTTTTTCCTGCTTCTTTTAATGTGTTGCTGATTGCATAATACAATCCATCACCTGTGCGCGAGGGGCCTGAAATATGATTTGCATCATTTGTATTAGCGCCACCCCGAAAAATTACAGGATTATCTTCTTTTACCAATTCTTTATTAGTTGATAAAATTATAGTTCCAACACCTTCTCCTAATGTAATACCAGCTCGATGTACATCAAAAGGTCTGCAGGCTTGTTCGCTAATGGCCTTAAAGGATTGAAATCCGGATGGTGTAAATTCAGAAATAATATCTCCACCACAAATTATCACGTTCTTATATTTCTTGCTTTTTAAATATTGAGCACCTGCAATTATCGAAGTTACTCCTGAAATACATGCATTTGAAATGAAGACAGGTTTAACAGATGAATCAAAATATTTACAAACCTGAGCAGCTATAGCCCAAAGATTAATTCTATCTTTTTCAAAAGGATGATTTTCATTTTCTATGAGATCGATATTACCTTTAACAGATGAAAAAATAAACAATGTGTCTTCTTTAGAAGGATCAATATTTGTTTGCTCTAATGCATCACTAATTGACAAAATCATCATTTTTTCAAGACGGGTGTATTCGTCAGGATTTCCAATTTTCATAAACTCAGAGAACAGTCTGTTCGAATCAATAATGGATGTATACATAGGAACCTGAGTTATCTTTGGATCAGTAGTTTGAGCAATGCCTGATTTGCTTTGTTTAAGTGCAGTAAAGTTTTCTTTAGTGGTGAATCCCAGAGAAGTTATTATATTATCGGCTATTGTATATATTGTATTCATAATTAAAAAATGTCTGAAATTATGCAATTACCAAAGTATTTGTAAGTGCGAAACTTTAAAATTCTAAATATTGAACTTTAAACTATTTTATTAATCCCATTTTCTTTTTCCATTCAAGGAAAAATTCAGGACTTATTAGGACTAATTCACGATCGAGATTTACAAATACCTGAATACTTTCACCAGTTGCAGCAACTTTGTTGTTTTTTTTGTTGTAAATGGTATATTCAAAATGGATTTTAGCAGCATCGTGATCAATAAATCGGGTTTCAATTATTGCGGTATCGCCATATTCAAGCGGAGTTTTATATTCGAAATCCAGTTTTACAAGTGGTGTTAAATGATTGTTTGCATAAACATCAAGGTAACTTAAACCTAAGTTTTTACCGAACGCTTCACGTCCGTCTTCGAAATATTTGGCATAATTTCCATGCCAGACAATTCCCATCGAATCAACTTCGCTGAATCTTATAACAATTTCGGTCAGGTGTATTAGATTTTTCTTTTCCAATTTCTTCTTTTTTAACAAAGGGCAAAATTAAATTCTATGTTTTAATTATTAGTATTTTATATAAAAAATTATCAACAAAGTTTTAATAGTTTCAAATTTAATGTTCAAAATTTCAAATTAAACTTATTTTAGAAGAACTTGAAATTTGGAATTTGAAACTTTAAATTACATTGTTATTTTGTTTTATTATAATTGTTGTAAACAATAGCAACTCCCAACATAATTACAAAGAAAGTTAACAGTTTGCCAGCTTCTGCCAACACAACCATCAAATCACCGCCGCGAAGGAAAATATCATAAAAACCATTTAATCCCCAGTGTAGAGGTGAAAACTGACTAATAATTCTAATTGTATGAGGCATAACATAAACGGGAACCCATATACCTCCTAATGCAGCAAATATTATAATTGAAACTGCTCCGAAGGTTGCAGCTTGTTCGTGAGTTGTGGCAATTGTTCCGATTGCAACTCCATAACCCGTTGCAGCTAAACCTGATGATAATGCCATAACAGCCAATGCAATTTTATGAGGCCCAATTTCCAATTGTGGTAATCCCAATGCAGGCATTATATAAACACCTACTAATAGCATTAAAATAAATTGTACAAATGATACTCCAAGGAAAACAAAAATCTTGCTGAACATTACGGTAACAAACGATCCTGGCATTGTTTTTAACCTGAAAGCACTTCCATCATCACGTTCTTTAATAATATTTCCGGCTAAAGGAAGAACAATAAAGAACATTGCAAACATTGTCCACGCGGGAACATTATGTTGTACTGAATTAGGTAATATTTCATTTTCAGTTGTTGATGCATATACTTCTTTATACCTGATTGTTTCGAAACTATCAAATTTGATAGGTTTCTGATCAGGCATTAATTGCGCCATTGCTTCTGAGAAATTCTTAAAGAACATCTCTATTTCAAGTTGTGATGTGAATTCTTTTAATGAGCTCATCACCATATTTTTAAATGAGTTACTGGTGGCCGGATCTATATATATAGTAATGTCGATTGTACTTTTTTTCGTTCTTTTCTTAACTCCGGGAATATTAAACGATTTAAATGATTTATTAATTAAGGCATTTACATTTCCACGAATGGCCTCTGTTGCCCTTTCCGGTATTATAATCCCAATTTTGTAATCACCTCTGGCAACTAATTCTTTTGCATTTTCTTCGGTTATTTTTTCACCATTTATTTCTTCTACAATCTGAAAAAAATCTGATGCGTATAAGCCCTCACTAATTGCTTCACCCAAACTATCCTTGTCGTTATTTACAAGAATCATTGAAATGTTAACTTCTTTAACTGTTCTGAATGTGGCATCCTGAATTACAGTCATTATCAGAATAAGAACTAAAGGCATAATAAATAAAATTGCCAGACCGGCTCTGTCTCTGATAAGTACTAATAATTCCTTATATATTGATGATAATAATCTTAGCATATTTCTGTAATTTATTCGTCGCGTAATGCTCTTCCTGTTATATTTAAAAAGATACTCTCTAAATCGGTATATTCTCCCTTGGCAGTTATTAATTCTTTGGGTTTGCCTTCTGTAAGAATTTTACCTTTATCAATAATAGCAACTCTTGAACAGAAGTTTTCTGCTTCTTCCATATAATGTGAAGTATAAATAATTGTAGTACCCTCTTTATTAATATTTTTGAGATGCTCAAGAATAACTTTCCTTGATTGAACATCAATTCCTACAGTAGGTTCGTCAAGATAAATGATTTTAGGTTTATGAAGTATTCCGGCAATTAAATTAATCCGGCGTTTCATACCTCCCGAAAAGGTTTTAATCCGGCGATTTGCATTTTTTTCCAAACCGAACAATTCAAGACATTCGTCAATTCTGGTTTTTAAATGTTTGCCTTTTAATCCGTACAAATGACCAAAAAATGTAAGGTTTTCTTTGGCAGTTAGTGACGGATAAAGTGCAATTTCCTGTGGTACAACACCGATTATACTTTTAATTTTTTCGGCTGAATGCTGAAACTCCATTCCATCGATAAATACATTGCCAGAAGTAGGTCCAAACAATCCACACAGAATTGATATAGTTGTGGTTTTACCTGCTCCGTTAGGGCCAAGCAAACCATAAATCTCACCTTTATCAATATTCAGATTTATATTATCAATGGCAGGAACATTTGAACCTTTATAATATTTGCTTAGATATTTTAATTCAATAATATGTTTATTTTCCTGCATTATTTTATCAGTTTCTTTATTTCAATAAAAAATCTTTCTTCATCATCTGCTATTTCGAGCATTAAGTTTGCCACAGTATTGTATCCATCAGGATCGGATGAACGGCCTTTACAGGTTTGTGCTGCCAGTGATGAAAATTTTCTCCATTTATCACCAATTTTTGTCATTTCTTTTGAAAGTTCGTTGTATCTGTCATCTTGCATAACTTCGGCAACTTCCTGTAAAAATGCAGCATAAATAAATCTGAATCCTGCGCCACCGGTTCCAATTTCTTCGAGCATACGAACCATTTGCGCTAAATAAGCTGCTGCTCTTTTCGAGCCAAGTTTATCAGGCCATTTTCTTAGTCGTTTTGAAAGGTATCTTATTCCTTTTACACCAAATAAAGGAACAGGTATAGTAAGCATCCAATCTGCAGTTTGTTTTATTCCTTTATGTATTGCGGATTTCAGATCTATTTCTTCAGGTATGCTAATTGGATAATACATTTTGCCATTTGGGCTTAATGGACCTTTAGCAAATCTTACTTTTTTCAGCTCTTCAGCAGTTAAAGTTGTTGCATACTCCATAACCGGGTCGCTTATAAAGTAAGTATTATCTTCCTTACCATAAACAGTCATGTTATGAGCATTAAAATGAAATCGATATGCCGGAGGGAAATAGGACAGGTGATAAACTCCGCCCTGAATTCCAACAGGTAATTTCTTTTCAAGCACTTTGTCCAGTTCAGCCATGGCTTTTTTAGGTTGCTTTCTGAATGTTTGTTTTTTCATTTTAATTCCTAATCGCTTTGCAGCTTTTGTGAAAATCATTCCGGGAACAGGTCGAAAAGATGCTATAGGAATTCCATTTAATTTAACAAAAGGCATGTAAGCAAAAAAGTATCCACTACCGATACCAAATATCATTGCTTCGCTTAAATTTAATCCATGATATTTTAATAAACTGGAAATTACTCCGTTTTCGCAATGACCGGCGGGTATATGTTCGAAATCAAGTTTCATATTTATTCTATGGTTTTAAATTTAATAATTCATCTACGCTGATTTCAAAAATTTTAGCATAGTTTTCTAATTGTTGTTGGTTAAGTTTTTTAAAACCTTTTGGTTTCAAATGTCTTTTTACTTTCCATTTTGGTAATTCAATATAATCGGCTAGTAAAGTAACATTCATCAGGGTTTTTGCCATATAATGCATGATTGGGCTTGCTTTGCCTGATTTTATTTTTTCATCAGCAAGATCAATATCTTCCTGAATATCTTTCCACGCAAGCTCGTTGACAATATTCTTTGGTTCCCAGCCCTTACTTAAAACCTTTTCGTATTTCCCATTTTTATTAATAGCATATTGTACTTCGCGGGTTATTCCTTCAGTTATGCCTTCATCTTGTGGTACTTTATCTTTTTCCATAGTTAGTTTTTAGTTTCAGAACTCCTTATAGTTTTTGTAAAAACGCAATGCATTGCGTCTTTACTATTCGTCTAAAAAAATTTTCATGGAACAATCAGCAATTAACTGATTATCACAAGTAATCTTTCCGTTTATTAAGGTCGTATTAAAAACTTTATGTTCTACATTAACTTCGGTTAAAATAGTCTTTCCTTTCTCAGGTAATTTGTGAATTGTTAGTTTTTGAACTGCTCCAATGTATCCTGTTGGAACATCTTTGTTTTTATTTCTGTATTCAAAACCAACACCAACTGCCGCGGTCTGAGCAATGTTTTCAATTAAGCCCGGTTCCTGTAATAATCCTTCTTTACAAAAAATATTACTTTCTAATATTTTAAAACTACCAATCGTTTGACCACCTTCAGCTTTATGCAATTTTTCAACCATAACCATTGGTGCTCTTTGTGGAATAAACTGCATTATAGTTTCACCATCAGCAATTACATTGTCAGATATTCCCATAGTGGTACTTTTTTATTTCTTCAAAAGTTTTCAAAATAATTCTTACTTTATTTTACATTTAAAAAGAGTGTGGCTTACTCCAATATCTTCGAAACTTTCCTCAACATAAAGTCCTGCTTTTTCAATCATTTTATACATGTCGTTGGAGTGATACATTTGGCTACAACCATTGGCAATATTTGTAAAATATAATGAAGTTGCATGTAAACTATATGTTGATGCTTCAAATTTTTGCATATCCCAATATGTTTCCATAATAAATAATGATGAATCTTTAGTCATTGCTTCTTTTCCTCGGCGTAATAGTTCTATTACATCTTCTTGAGAAAAACAATCTAAAAACTGACTCATCCAAATAACATCGTAACCTTTAGGGTAGGGTTTAGTATGGTTTAATAAATTAATTGCGAATCCTGAAATTCGATTTTCAAAATTATTTGCTTTTATATTCTTTTCTGCGACTTTAAGTTGCCCTGGTAAATCTAAAATTGTAATATTAACATCATTATTATATTCTGCACATTTTATCGAAAATTTACCAGTATTACCACCAATATCTAATATGCTTTTAGGTTTGTTATTAAATACTATTGGTAATATTTGTGGAAATGCATAATCAGAATAAAAATGATCGAAATTAAACCAACTTTCTTGAGTTTGTTTTGGTAATTCAGATAATGCTTCATATACTGTATCCCATTTGCCAAATGTTTCTAATCCAGTAGGTTTTCCGGTTTTAATAGATTCCGATAAACTATGCATACCTAAGTAATTTACATCGTTAGTAAAATCCATATTTACTTTTGTTAGTTTGTCTGATAAAATGCACCAACCTGTTTTAGTAATAAAGAATTTATCATCTTCAACACGCACTAATTCAATACTTATGCCTGCTTCTACAAGAACTTTCACTCCATAAACCGATAAGTTTAATTTTTCAGCAATATCATTAATGCTAATTCCTTTTCGGTTGTTTTTTATTACTTCTAATATTCCTAAATCTCTGAGCGATTTAGCTGCTTGAAACATAATAGGAGCAAAGGCTATTTTTTGAGCATCGTACATTGCTTGCAATGCTGTTTTTTTATCTGAACCGTAATTTAGTGCCATAGTAATAGTTAATTTTTTAATTTAGTTTCACTTTCTTCTTTCCAAAACTGGTAATAATTAAACCATTGCATTGGATACATACTTAAAATTCGTTCAAATTCTTTAGCAAATTTTTCAACAAATCTTTTTAGTTCTTTTTCCTGTTCTTCGGCATCCTTGAATTTTTTAACAGTTTCGGGAGGTGAGGCAAAAAAATGATAATGTGTTTTAGATTCTTTCATAGCAAAAGTAAAAGTAACAGGTACTCCGAATCTTGCTGCCAAATAAAAAGGGCCTGAAGGAAATAATGCTTTCTGTCCCATAAAATCAATTTCGAAAACTTTACTTTCTTCAATAAAACGATCGCCGGCTATAGCAATAAGTTCTTTGTTAATCAGAGCTTCGCTTATTGGTACAATATGAGTATAATCGTTTTGAATTGGAATAATATTTACATCCTTATTTACCAAAACATCAGAGATATAGTTTTTGATTCGCTGATGTTCTGCATCAAGCATGAGAATATTAATTTTTGTATTTAAACGTTCTAATAACTGACCCGCGACTTCGAAATTTCCAATATGAGCATTAACGATAATTCCTCCGGTTTTATTTTCAGCCATTTCACGTAAATGATGTTCTCCATCAAAATTGTAGGTGAATTTACCTTTTAAACCTCCAAGAATGGCTACCTTATCTAGCAGAACTTGCCCAAAGACAAAGTAGTTTTTGTAAATACTCCATTTAGACTTTAACCAAGAGTATTTTAATATCTTACGGAAATAAAAATAAGTAGCTTTTGAGCTGGTATGCGAAAAAAGAAAGTAATAAAATGCGACAAATAGAAGTATGAAATAAGCAAAAGACAGTCCTAAATACTTAAGGCTTAACACAAATATTTTATAGCCTAATACATTTCCCCGGGATTGTCCTTTCCATAATGGCATTAAAAAACCTCCAATTTCTTTCTAATCAATGATTAGTTAGCTTGAGCCCGGTTTATGATATAATCATAAAAATCCTGAAGTGTTTTTATGCCTACAAAATCTTCACCTTTTACTTTAAAACCAAAGGTTTTCTCAATAATTACTACAAGATCAACATAATCCAAACTGTCAATTTCTAATGTTTCTTTTAGACTGGCTGTAGGAATAAGCTGATCTTCTTCAAGCTCAAATTCATCAATTAAAAAATAATTTACCTTAGTAATAATTTCCTTGTTCTCCATTTTTATTATCTCCCGCTTAATAAAATTACTTTATCTTTTTAACGATTAAGGATGAGTTTGTACCTCCAAATCCAAATGAGTTTGACAAAAATATATCAATATTATGGTTTTTAATAGTTTCAGCAGCAATATTTAATTTTGCTGAGTATTCATCAGGGTTTTCGAAATTAATATTAGGTGCAACGTAAGAGTTTTGCATCATTAATATTGAATAAATAATTTCACTGGCTCCACCCATCCACATTTCATGTCCTGTGGTTGATTTTGTTGAGCTTACATAAGGGGTTTTTGGTCCGAATACTTTACTAATTGCCTGTGCTTCGTTTAAATCTCCAACAGGTGTAGCTGTTGCATGAGCATTAATATAATCTATTTGCGATGCATTAAGTTGAGCATCTTTAAGTGCCATTTCTAAAGATTTTGCAGGGCCTACAACATTTGGCACTGAAATATGGTCTCCATTTGATGAAAATCCATATCCAATTACTTCAGCAATAATTTTAGCGCCTCTTTTTATTGCAGATTCGTAACTTTCTAATATTACGGTAGCAGCACCTCCACTTGGAACCAATCCGTCACGATCGCGATCAAATGGTCGACTGGCTTTTTGTGGTTGATCTTCTCGAACAGAAAATGCGTTTAATCCATCGAAACTACCCATTGAGTGGTAATTAATTTCCTGTCCACCACCACAAATAATAACATCCTGTAAACCACTTCTGATTAAATAATAACCTATTCCAATAGAATGAGAACCGCTTGCACATGCTGCACTAACAGTAAGATTAATTCCTTTTAAACGGAAAATTGTAGATAAATTCATTGTAATAGTTGAATTCATCGATTGAAAAATAGCCCCGGAACCAACAAGTGAGGTATCTTTTTTTTCTTTTAATATATCATAAGATTCAACAACGGATCTGGCAGAGCTGTCATTCCCATATAAAATACCTACATCGGTTTTATCTAAAAAATCGTCTTCTATTTTTGCTTGTTTTAAGGCTTCAAGAGTAGCAACATAAGCATATTCACCCTCTTCGGCCATTCCAATTCGCTGACGACGTTTTAATTTTCCTTTTAAACTCGGACGTTCTATAATTCCTGTTAAACCAGAACGAAAACCTAAATCTTTTCTTATTTGTTCAAAACCAATTCCTGATTTTCCGGTATAAAGTGAATTATTTACTTCTTCAATATTTTTACCAATAGTGGAATAAATTCCCATTCCTGTTATTACCACTCTATTCATAGGTTCGTATTACAATGTTTTATTTATTATGTATAAAGTCCTCCGTTAACAGAAATCACTTCGCCTGTTATATATGATGCTTTAGGAGAAGCAAGGAACGAAACAATACTTGCTACTTCTTCAGCATTTCCAAATCTATTCATTGGAATCATTCTTTTATAATCTTTTTCTTCCAATTCAGCAGTCATATCTGTTTTAATAAAACCGGGCGCAACACAATTAACCGTTACATTTTTCTTTGCAACTTCTTGAGCTAAAGCTTTACTTGCTGCAATAACACCACCTTTTGCAGCAGAATAATTTGTTTGTCCCGGTAATCCTTTAATACCTGATAATGACACAACATTAACAATTCTGCCATATTTGTTAACAATCATATCTTGTATTAAATGTTTTGTAATATAATAAAAACTATCAAGATTTGTGTTTAAAACATCTTTCCAGTCTTCATCTTTCATCCACACAATTAAAGCATCTTTTCTGATACCTGCATTATTTACTAATACCTCAATTACAGAATCAGGATTTTTTTCTTTCCAGTTATCTAAAGTAGTTTTAATTTCTTCAGGATTAGAAACATCAAATTGTAATAACTCTCCTGAACCGTCATTGTTTTTTATTTGATTTAAGGTATCTTCAGCTTCCTCCGTATTACTTCTGTAATTTATTAAAACATGATATCCTTGTTTAGCAATTTCTAAACAAATTGCCTTTCCT
>DAOWML010000079.1 GCA_030643125.1 Bacteroidales bacterium | reverse complement strand
GATGGAGTTTGCCGGTAACGGTATTACCGATGACGATGTGGATAATTTAGGATTTTTTAATCCAAGTGATGCTAGTTTAGGAGATAATACTATTACATATACGTTTACTCGTAATTATTCTGGTTGTAAAAAATCTTATAATGAGATTGTTCCGGTATATAAAACACCAACAGTTGCATTTTATCCAGACGAAATATGTATAGTTGGGAACGGGACTCTATTAGGGTTTACTGCAGATACAATTATGTCGGATTCAATTGTTAAATGGACATGGCAAGAATCAGGTAATCCTACTAAGTATGTTCCTCATCCAATTTTCGAAATAGATCCAGGTTTTACTTTAATGAATTTAAAATTGGAGAGTAAATATGGCTGTATTAATGATCAGGATAGCCTATTTTATATTGGTACAAGAAAAGATATAGAATTTTCTTTTGATAATTTATGTCATGGAGAAGCTGTTACATTTGAGTTAAATGCAGGTAACGATCTTGAAGATATTGATAGTGTGAGATGGATCTTTGGAGGTCCGGGAATTTCAGATTTATCAGATTCACTTAATCCTACTCATCAATATACAAATCCGGGTGGTTATAATGTAATTTACGAGGAGTATTTAAAATCCTGTGGAAGAGTTGCAGATACAGTGAAAATAACTGTTCGGCCATCTGTTGATTTAAGTGTTGGAGAATATCTTGAAGAATTTGAAGACAACTCGGATATAACGGGATGGGTTATTGAAGATTTTGAAGAAGGTGCTAATAATACATGGCAGTGGGGAATACCAATTGGCGATAAAATTAATACAGCATCATCCGGAACTTCAGCGTTTGTTACCAATTTAAGTGGTAATTATGGCAATGACGAGAAAGGTATGATTACAAGCCCTTGTTTTGATTTCAGTAGTTTGCAAAGGCCAATGATGAAAATGGATTTTATTTCATATACCGAAGATGATAGGGATGGTGTTGTAATTCAATACACAAAACCAAATGGCGACTGGGCAACAATTGGAGTTCCTAACGATGGTGTCAACTGGTACAATTCTTATATTATTACAGGTGCACCTGCCGATCAGCAATTAGGATGGACAGGCGATATTGTGGGAGAAAATGGCTCGGGCTGGCAAACTGCAATGTGCCGATTAGATGAACTTAGGGGCAGAGCCGGAGTGCGATTCAGAATTGTATTTGGCTCGAATGGTGATTTTACTGACGAAGGATTTGCATTTGACAATATACAATTTAGTGAACGTAAGAGAATTGTTCTTCTTGAGAATTTTACAAACATTACCGATGAAGATGCAAATAATACTCAAAATAATATAATAAACCCTATTTTGGAAAAAGATTCCTTGGATGTTATAAATCTTAATTATCATACTAGTTTCCCGAATGCAAACGACTTTAATTCATTTTATCCATCGGGACCAAGTGCCAGAGCATTATACTATGGAGTATCTGATGTTCCTTATTCTTTAGTTGATGGAGGAGAACGTAATTATGATTATACACTGACAAACACTTTAACGGAACCAGATATACATAAGAGAATGCTTATTGACCCTCAGTTTGATATTTTAGTTCGACAGGATATTCAAGGGAGTAATTTTGTAGTTTCGTCTTCAGTTAAAGCTTTAGAAGAAATGATCGGGCAAAATGTTATAGTATATGTTGCTATTGTTGAAAAAACTGTTTTGGACGGTTCCGATAGGTATAATAATGTTTTAAGAACTATGTTGCCCGATGCAGCCGGTATTTTAGTGGAGAAAGACTGGATTGTGGGCGATTCCATAAATGTTTATAAAACATGGTCTTTCTCTGAAGATGTTAATACTGATAGTTTAATTACAATAGTATTTGTTCAGGATGAGGATACTAAAGAAATATATCAAACTGGATTTACAGAAGAATTAAGCACCATAACATCTGTTGATGAAATTATTAATAATATTCTTAGTATTGATTATATAGTATATCCAAACCCTGTAAAGGAAATATTATCGGTTAAGTTGACTAACTCTCTTACCTGTGATTTAGATGTTGAATTGTACAACAGTGTAGGTACTATAGTCAAATCAGAAAAATTATATAAAGGAAACTATAAGTTAGAATTAAACACAAATGATTTGCCTTCTGGAGTGTATTATTTGAGACTGACTAATACAGATAAATTTTTCAGTACTAAGAAAATAATCATTAGCAATTAGGAAATAGACTAAATCTAAAATAAAACGCCTGCTGGTTATTAGCAGGCGTTTTATTTTTATATAATATGTTTTTTAGTTATTTCTACGTGGTCTTCCGTCTCTGTTTCTTCCTCTTTCCCCTTCTCTTGAGCTTCTTCCAAGTTTGTTACGATCCTGATTACGAATCATTTGCATAAATATCTTTTGTAAACTTTCTAGCTGATCATCATTGCAAATTTCTTTTAATTTCAAGAAATGACTTATAGTCGTCTTTTTTAATTCATAATGTAATGAACCAATATCACTGGCTATATTATCCAGAGTTTTCATATTCGGATTTACTTTAGCAATCTCATTCATCATCTCAAGCCTTTTTTCATTGAGTTCTAAGGCTATTCCATGTGCTATTATCATATTCGTTTTGGTAATTTCCTTAAATTGTTGAAATTGCTCGTCAGATAATTTTAATTCATCTCTAATAAATCTGTGCATCCCTCTTATCTGAACTTCTTCTTTCAGATTATTCATTTCGGCAAGCTTTTTAGTTTTTATTTTGCTATTGTAATATATTGTAGCAAGTGCCGAAACATTTATTACTATTAAAAGGATAATAGTAATTATTAGTAGTGATTTTTTCGTTTTTGTATCCATTATTAAGTCATTTCAAATCATATGTAATATACTATTCTTCAACTATATTATTGTCATCTATTAATAGGTTTTCAATAGGTTCAATTTCAAAATCATTCAAATACTGGTATTCAGCAAAGGTTTGAATATAATCCTTATCTCCATTGTTAAGTTCAGAATACTGATTTTGTGTTGCTGAGCCTGAGCCAATTAAGATGCCAATATACACTGCAATTATTAGCGATGCAAGATAAATTGCAGGTTGAACTAGTTTTCTTGATAATAGGCTAATAAAAATAGATTCTTTAGGAGAATTTCTATTCTCTATTTTTTGTTTTAATCGTGTAAAATAAAATGCGTGTTCAGCGATTTCAGCTTTTGGTTTTAATAAATTAAAAGTATTATTAAATTTTTGATATAAAATTGAACAATTAGAGCAAGATTCTATATGATTTTGAAACTCCTCAATTTGTTTTTCTGATAGTTTTTTATCGATATAATCTGGTAGTATTTTTTTAAATTCTTTACAATTCATCTCTTGTTTTTTTAATTTGACACCTGATCATGAATTTTATTACAATTATTATCAATTCTTTTTATAATAATCAATAAGTGTTTTTTGTAATTTTTTCTTTCCCCGATTTATTAAAACTCCAACTTCGCTTACTGATATTCCCATTACCTCTGAAATTTCTTTATATGATAAATCTTCGAAATTATTTAATGATATAGCAATATTTTGTTTTTCCGGCAATTTTCTTAAAGCATAATACAATGCTTTTTTATTTTCTTCAAGTTCAATATTCTCTCCCGGTTTTAATTCTTTATCCTCGGGGTCGGAGCTTTTATTATCATCTCCAAAAATAACATCCAGGCTGGTAAACAATTTCTGTTTTTTTCTGGAACGTAAATAATTCAATGATTTATTGACTGAAACCCTGTAGAGCCATGTTGTAACTTTAGAATCACCACGGAAACTATCTATTGATTCGTATATTTTAATAAAAACTTCCTGTGATACATCCATTGCATCATCATAGTTGTTTAAAATGTTATTACAAACATTTAAAACCAGTTGATGATATTTTTCAACGAAAATCTGGAATGCTTTTTCGTCTTTTTCAGCAATTTTAGCAAGTAATATTTTGTCGTCCATTTAAGGAATTTCCTAAATCAAATTTTTAGTATGACACTCAAAAAACGTTTTTATTACAAAATAAAGGTAGAACTTTTTTATATATTTTAAATCATTCGTTTTTTCATTATCAATTTGAAATAATTAAGTTTGCATTTCAATTAAAGTTGACCAAATGAGAATTAGTGGTTTTACGATGGGCAAGAATGTGGATAAACTTTATTATCCTATAAAACCTGCAATAATGTCAATATTACCAATTGTTGATGAGTTTATAGTAGCACTTGGCAAAAGCGATGACGATGATAGAACCCGTGAAGAAATATTAAGTATTGGAAGCGATAAAATAAAATTAATTGATACCGTTTGGGATTTGGAAAAATACCCTAATGGAATGGAGAACGCACATCAGACAGATATTGCAAAAAATCATTGTACGGGCGACTGGCTATTTTATTTACAAGCCGATGAAGTTATACATGAAAAATTTCTGCCGATAATTAAAAAGCGTTGTGAAGAACTTTTAGATGATAAAACAGTTGAAGGTTTGCTTTTCAGGTATAAGCACTTTTGGGGCGATTACGATCATTATCATTTTTCGCATCACTGGTATAAACAGGAAATTCGAATTGTTAGAAACCTTCCTGAAATTCACTCCTGGGAATCGGCACAATCATTCCGGAGAATACCAAACTTTGAGGGAATAAACTACCGTCAGCAGGATGGAACCTATAAGTTAAAAGTAGCTCGAGTAGATGCTGATGTTTATCATTACGGTTGGGTTAGGCCACCTTCGTTAATGAAGAAAAAAATGAAGGCTTTGGATACTATTCATAGAGGCGAAGAGGGCACTGAAAATAGAGAAACAATGTATCGTAATTTTGATTATGGTTCGCTGGACCAGTTACAAAAGTTTACTGAAACGCATCCTGAAGTAATGAAAAACTGGATTGCAAAATTCGATTGGAAAGATGAACTTCAGTTTACAGGCAAGCCATCTGGTACAAGAAAGAAACACGCGCACGAAACATTGAAATATCGTTTTTTAACCTGGATTGAGAATAATTTACTTGGAGGTCGAAATTTGGGTGGATTTAAAAATTATATACTTTTAAAGAAATAAGTTTTAAGCTCCTCTTTTTGTCAACTGCCAACTGTCAACTGCCAACTGCCAACTGTTGCTTCTCGTATCCTATGATTCTACATTATTCAACGATCAATATTCAATAATTATTTAAGCCCTTGTTCATAAATTCTGTAAACTTCTTTGGAATCTTTGAAGTGCTTGTATTTTCAAAATATTATATTTGTGCTAAATCAAATAATTTAAATAAGGTATTTGGTTTAGTCAAAGAAAATCAAAGTACTATGATAAAATATCGATTCCTTATACTTTTTTTAATTATAAATTTACTTTTTACTACGCTTAATCAGGCCCAGGATTCAACTATAATTATTGATAGACAAAAACAATGGGTCGATTTGGTAATGAAAAAAATGTCTTTTGAAGAAAAGATAGGACAGTTGTTTATGGTTGCTGCATATTCCAATAAAGATCAACAACATATAGATGAAATATCTTATATCATTAAAAAATATAAAATTGGAGGTTTAATTTTTTTTCAGGGTGGCCCGGGACGACAAGTTAATCTTACCAACCATTACCAATCTATAACAAAAACACCTTTACTAATTGCCATTGATGGAGAATGGGGTTTGGGAATGCGCTTAGATTCAACCATAAGTTACCCTCGCCAAATGATGCTTGGAGCAATTCAGAATGATTCACTAATTTACCAAATGGGTTTTGATATTGGCGAACAAATGAAACGAATGGGTATTCATGTTAATTTCGCACCTGTTGTTGATGTAAATAACAATCCTCTAAACCCTGTTATTAACGTACGTTCGTTTGGCGAAAATCCTGATATCGTTGCACAAAAAGGTATTATGTACATGAATGGGATGCAGGATGCTGGTATAATTGCTACAGCAAAGCATTTTCCGGGGCATGGCGATACCGATAAAGATTCGCATTATACTTTGCCATTGGTAAATCATAATCGTGAGCGACTTGATTCTGTTGAGTTATATCCGTTCAGGAAAATTTTTGATGCCGGGATAGAAGGAGTTATGGTTGCTCATTTAAATGTTCCTGCTCTTGGAACAAAAGAGGATACTCCAACAACTCTTACAAAAGCAGTTGTTACAGATTTGTTAAAGGAAGAAATGGTTTTTGAGGGATTGATTTTTACCGATGCATTAAATATGAAAGGGGCTACAAAATATTACGATCCTGGTGAGATTGAAGCTTTAGCGCTTAGTGCCGGTAATGATGTTTTACTTTTCCCTGTGAGTGTATCAAAAGCCATATCAAAAATAAAAAAACAGGTCCGTAGAGGAAAAATACCCCGAGAAAGAATCGAAGAAAGTTGTCGTAAAATTCTGGAAGCAAAATATAGAGTGGGATTACACGCAAAAGATAAATCAACAGTTTTTATTAAAAAGGAAAATCTGGAAAAAGATTTAAACCAGTTGGTTTATGAAGTAACACGTCGTGATTTAGTTGAAGCGGGTTTAACTTTGATAAGAAACGAAAAAGATATTTTACCCATAAAGAAGCTTAAACGCAAGCAATTTGCTTCGTTAGCATTTAATACAAATGAAATTACAGAGTTCCAGAAAACACTTTCAAAGTATGCTGAAGTAGATCATTTTATTTTTACCGAAAGTAATAAAGATTCCTTGTTCAATATTTTAAAAGATTACGATGTTGTATTTACCAGTGTTCATAACACGTCGTACTGGCCATCGGGAAATTATAAAGTTAATCAATATCATTTAAATCAAATTGCTAAACTAGCCAATGAAACTAAGCTTGTTTTTAATGTTTTTGCAAATCCTTATAGTTTATGTCAATTCAAAATGATTGATAGTATTGATGCAGTTTTAATTGTATATTCTGATGATGTTGAAGTTCAAAGCGCTGCTGCACAAGCGATTTTTGGGGGAACTGAAATTTCGGGTCGTTTGCCTGTTGGTATTAACAAAGATTATCTGGAAGGAACAGGAATTGATACTAAAAAAAAAATAAGACTCCAATATGGTATCCCTGAACAGGCAGGAATATCGTCAAAAAAATTGATAAAAATCGATTCCATAGCACAAAGTGCAATTGATAGTATGGCAACACCGGGTTGCCGAATACTTATTGCTCGCAACGGTATAGTTTTTTACGATAAAGCCTTTGGATATCATACATATATGAAACAAAATCCCGTAAAGGAAAATGACATTTATGATATTGCTTCCATTACAAAAATAGCGGCTACAGTTCCGTCTTTAATGCATTTGTACGAGGATAGTTTATTTTTTATAGATAGTACATTGGCCGATTATTTGCCGGAATTAGATACGACCAATAAAGGTGATTTAAATATTAAAGATATATTAACCCATCAGGCTCGATTAAATGGCTGGATTCCCTTTTATTATTCGACACTCGAAACGCTTTATCCTGATCGTAAATTATTGAACAATAAATTTACCGAAGACTTTCCATACAAAATAGGAAATCATGCTTATATGGCCAAAAATTTTAAGTTTAAAGATAGTATCTATAGCTATGCGTCAAAGGAGGGCTTTTCGACCAAAATAGCGGCTGATTTTTACATTACAGACACATATAGGGATACAATCTATAATAAGATTCGTGAATCGTATTTATATGAAGAAAAAGTATATCATTATAGCGACTTGGGTTACTATTATTTTTATAAAATAATTGAAAATTATACAGGTGTTAAATTCCAGGATTATGTTGATTCTGTTTTTTACAGTGAGTTGGGAGCTTCCAGAACAAGCTATTTACCTTTAGAAAAGTTCGATAAATCAGAGGTTGTACCCACAGAAAACGACCAGGTTTTTCGTAAACAATTGTTACATGGTTATGTTCACGATCCGGGAGCTGCAATGTTGGGTGGTGTGTGCGGTCATGCAGGAGTGTTTTCTACTGCCGGCGATTTGGCTATACTTATGCAGATGTATTTGAACGGGGGTAATTATGGTGGAGCAAAATATTTTAATCAAGAGACTATTAAGCTATTTACCACAAGCCCGTTTTTAGATAACAATAACCGTAGAGCACTGGGTTTTGATAAACCACAAATGAATTACGATATTGGAGGACCAACCTGTAAATGTGTTTCTGGCAAAAGTTTCGGACACACAGGATTTACCGGAACAATTGCCTGGGCCGATCCTGAAGAACAAATCGTTTATATTTTTCTTTCGAACAGAATACATCCCGACCAGGATAATAATAAGTTACTGCAAATGGATATTCGTACCGATATTCAACAAGTTATTTATGATGCAATAATTAGATAGTTTAGAGTTCAAAGCTCTGAGTTTATAGTT